>NZ_BAAJMJ010000002.1:0-300000 GCF_057552415.1 Pseudoalteromonas sp. NH0006-26 | reverse complement strand
ACGGAACTTAGGCACGCCTTCTAATTCTTGTGAAATAGCAATTTGCATGTGATGACCCGGAATACCCTCATGATAAGCGAGAGCTTCCATTTGGTAAGTTGGCATTGCTTCCATGTCATAGAGGTTGGCGTAGTAAATACCTGGGCGTGAACCATCTGGCGCAGGTTGTTGATAAAACGCTTTACCCGCCGCTTTTTCACGGAAAGCTTCAACACGTTTTACTATCATGTCGGCTTTTGGCTTTACAATAAACAGCTCATCTAAGCGTGTTTTCATGTTATCAATTAAGCCTTTAGCTTCACTTAGGTACTGCGCTTTACCCGCTTCAGTATTAGCAAGGTAAAATTGCTTGTCGGTTTTCATAAACTGCATAAAGGCGTTTAAGTCGCCCTCAAAGCCAACTTTATCTTTAATGGCACGCATTTCATCATGAATACGTGACACTTCGGCAAGGCCAATGGCATGAATTTCTTTTGCAGTCAGGTCTGTCGTTGTCGTACGTTTAAGCGCGTTATTGTAAAACGCTTCGCCATCAGGGAATTTCCAAGCACCGTCACGGTTATCAGCACGTTTTTCTAGCTGTGCAATGTAGTTAATTAACTTAGAGTAAGCAGGTTTAACTGCCGTTTTTAATGCTTCAGTCGCTTTACTAATAAGTGCATCTTTTTCAGCTTGGTCGATTTCTAATGCATTTACTTTGCGTTTAAAGTCAGCTAAAAGCGTAGAATCTTCACCTTGTTCAAACGGCGCACCTTTAATGATGTTTTTGCTTGAATCAATCACGTGTGGAAATACAAATTTAGGCGCGATGATGTTTTTATCGGCGCGAATTTCTAAGCCGGTAATAAGTTGATCAAATACACCCGGCACGCCATTTAAACGAGCAATATAATCGTTTGCTTCTTTTACGTTGCTAATTTGATGCTGGTTAATTAAAAAAGCCGGCACCATAGAGTGCGTACCAAACATTTGGTTTACTGGGTAGTTATGGTAACGCCATTTAAAATCAGCAATGCTAGCTTCTAAATCTTGTTTTTTTAAATCATAACTTACTTGAGTAGCTGCATCTAATCGCGCACGGTCAATGCTGTTAAGCGTGACCAAATCGGCTTTAGTTTGTGCCAAGTCTTTAAGCGCTTTTTCTTCGCTGTTGTCATCCCATTTATCGTAATCTTTTTTGATGCCCATGTAGGTTTGATAAACTGGGCTGCTCATTACATCACGATTAAAAGTGTCTTCAAAAAAAGCATTCGCTTTATCAATTTCACTTTGTACAGGTTGAGCTTGAACCGCAGGTGCAGGCGTTGATTGTTGTGTTGCTTGTTGGCAACCTGCAAGCAGTGCCACGCTTACCGTGGCAGCAATTAGAGTAAGTTTACGCATTCGTTTCCCTTTTGTTGTTAGAAACCCATTAGGGTATTTTAATTTTTCATGTATTTACTTTACATGCGCATAACGCCAAAAGCGTTATACGAACAATTCTAGCAGGTCATTTAAAAAGCGATGGCCTTTAAGGCTTACTTGCCAATGGCCGTCTTTTTCTATTAATAAACCTGTGTTAATAGCTTTATTTAAAGCCGCTTGTTGGCTTTGTAATGGCTGATTAGTCAGTGCACTGTAGTCTTCAATCGGGCATGGCTCTGTTAAACGAAAGCGATTCATAAAAAATTCAAACGCTAAGTCATCTTGCTCTACTTGCCAGCTTTTGTACAAGTAGGGCTTAATAATGTCCATGTAGCCCCGTGGGTGTTTAACCTTTTCAGTGCGTGTTATCACCCCCGTTTTCGCATCAGTAACCTTACCATGGGCGCCACAGCCAATACCAAGATAATCGCCAAACCGCCAATAATTCAAGTTATGTTGGCATTGAAAGCCTGGTTTTGCATATCCTGATATTTCGTATTGCTGATAGCCTGCTTGTGCTAATAATGCTTGGCCTTGTTCTTGAATATCCCATAAGGTTTCATCTTGTGGCAACGTGGGCGGTTTTGAAGCAAATTGCGTATTAGGCTCAATGGTGAGCTGATACCAAGAAATATGTGGTGGGCTCAGGGCAATGATTTGTTTTAAGTCACTTAGTGCGTCATCGAGGGATTGCCCTGGTAAGCCATGCATTAAATCAAGGTTAAAGCTATTCAACCCTGCTTCACTAGCTTGTTGTGCTGCATAACTGGCTTCATCGGCACCATGAATTCGGCCTAAGGCTTTTAACTTATCATTTTGCATGCTTTGCACGCCAATAGAGATACGGTTAATCCCTGCTTTTACATAATCTTTAAAACGGCCAGTTTCGACTGTGCCCGGGTTTGCTTCAAGGGTTATTTCACAGTTATCGCTTAAACCAATTAGGTTATCTATTTCATTGAGTAAACGGGTATATGCCGCGCCGGTTAATAGGCTTGGCGTGCCGCCGCCAATAAAAATACTGTGAATTTTTCGCCCTTGTACTAAGTGTAAATCAGCTTTTAAATCGTCAATTAAGTGCTGTACATATTCAGCTTCAGGGATGTCACCTTTTTGCCCGTGGCTATTAAAGTCGCAGTAAGGACATTTTTGCACGCACCAAGGCACGTGCACATATAAACTCAGTGGAGGAAGGTTCACAGGCCGCCTTTGTGTTGTAACTCTTGTAGTAATTTATTAAGTGCTTGTCCACGGTGGCTTAATGCATTCTTCTGCTCTTTTGTAAGCTCTGCACTGGTACAATTTTCTGATGGTACAAAAAAGATAGGATCGTAACCAAAGCCACCTTTACCGTGTTGGCTAAGGGTAATCTCACCTTCCCAGCTAGCACTGCAAATAAGTGGGGTAGGGTCGTCAGCATGACGCATTAGTACCAACACACACCAAAAACGAGCGCTGCGATTAGGGTTATTGCCTAAATCAGCCAGTAATTTATCGATATTATCTTGATCGCTTGCGCTATTTCCTGCAAAACGAGCAGAGTAAACACCGGGTGCGCCATTCAGGCCATCAACTTCTAAGCCTGAATCATCTGCAATAGCAGGCAGTCCGGTAATTTTAGCCGCATGACGCGCTTTAATTATCGCGTTTTCTACAAACGTGGTGCCTGTTTCGGCAACGTCACTGACATTAAAGTCGCTTTGCGGTACAACATTAATATTAAGTGAGCTGAGCATGTTAGCCAGCTCGTTTACTTTTCCGGGATTGCCGGTTGCAAGTACTAAGGTGTTGGTCATATTTAATCTACGTAAAATTTTTGCTTAAACTTTAATGTTTGAAACTGATTACCTTGTTGGATTTCAATTTCAAAACGTAAAATCTCTTCGTTGGTGTAATCTACTTGTGCTAGGTAATAAACAGAATCGCCTTCAACGACTTCTTTAAAGTTAAGGGTTTGCTTGTTACCTAATAAGTTTTTAGCGGTGCCTTGTAATGTCGCTTTTTGAGCGGTTTTATCGGCATCATTTTTTAATATTGAAATATTAACAATGCCTTTATAGCCACTACGCTCAAGGTCATACGCTTTAGCTATTTGAGGTTGAATAAACGTAGATGGGAAAGCAATATAGTGAACTTGCCAAGCGCCTAGTTCTTTGTATTGGGCACCTTGTTCTTGAGCGCTGTGTGCATTAAATGCTAAAGCGAGACAAGCAATAAAACAAAACTTGATTAAACGTTGCATGGTTAACTCCTGAATATGTAAAAAAGAGGCGCTAAGCCTCTTTTATATTACGTTATGCTTAAGCTAAAAGGTCCATTAGCAGCATTTGTAAAAACTGAATGCCGATAATCAGTACCAATACCGATAAATCTAATCCCCCCAATGGCGGTAAAATTTTACGGATTGGCTTTAACATTGGCTCAGTTAGCTGATGGAATACCGCTTCAATTGGGTTATAGCCTTGGCTTACCCAGCTTAAAATAGCGCGGATAATTAACACCCAAAAAACTAAGTTTAAACCTTCTTTTAAAACAGTTATTAGCGCCTGTATAAGTACAGGTTGAATAGCCCAAGAGCTATAAATAAGCCACATTAATGTACTTATTTTTGCAGCCGCTACTATAAATGCCAGTAACAAAGAGGCTAAATCAAGCCCGCCCAGCCCTGGAATGATTTTTCGCAGTGGATTAACTGCAAACGAAGTGGCTTTGACCACAAATTGGCTCATCGGGTTGTAAAAGTCGGCTTTTGCCCACTGTAGCCAAAAACGCAGTAGTACCACCATCAAGAATAGATCAAACAAGGTGCTAATTAAAAATTGCATGGCATTCATAGTATAACCTTCAATAAAAAATGGTTTTAAAGTTCTTGTTCCATTTGCACTGCGCGCGCAATACACGCATCCATTGCATCACCCACAGTTTGGGTTAAGCCTTGCGCTTTTAAATGCTCAACGGCTGCATGTGTGGTGCCGCCTTTTGAAGTTACATTGGCGCGCAGTTGCGAAATGCTAATATCTGGTTGGCTAAGTGCCATTTCAGCTGCGCCTAGCGCTGTTTGCTGTACTAAGCGACGCGCGTCTTCATCATTAAAGCCCAATGCTTTCGCTTTTTCTTCAATTGCTTCCATAAATAAGAAAAAGTAAGCTGGCGAAGAGCCGGTAACAGCAATTACGTCATTTATTTGTGACTCTTGCTCTACCCATACTACAATGCCGGTACACTCAAATACTTGTTGTACAAATTCATGTTCGCTTTGCGTTTCGCCAGCGCCATACAAGCCCGATACGCCACGGCCAAGTAACGACGGTGTATTTGGCATACAACGCACCATTTTCACATCTTGGCCAAGCATTTCACGTAAGCGTTTAACGGTTAGGCCCGCAGCAACTGAGATAAATAATTTATCACTAAAGTCGATGCCTGAATCTTGAAATGATTGGCATAAGTCGCCCATCATTTGTGGTTTAACAGACAGAACAATGACATCTGCATCGCGCATAGCTTCGTTATTGTCACTGGTGGTTTGCACTTTGAAATCCGCGGCTACCTTAGCTAGTTTTTCTTGGTTGCGGTTAGTCGCAATAATATTGTTTGCGTTAAAGCCGTTTTTTACCATGCCACCAATGATGGCGTAGCTCATATTACCTGTGCCTATAAATGCGATTTTTTTATCTGACATATGTCTGTTATCACCTTTTAAGTTCGTGTTCCAAAAATATCTGTGCCGATCCTCACCATGGTTGAACCTGCCGCTATGGCAGCCTCTACATCGTTACTCATCCCCATCGACAACGTATCTATATGAGGATATTGGGTCTGTAGTTTATCAAAGCAAGTTTGTAATTGCTCAAAATATTGAGTCTGCGTGTTTTCATCGTCACTTTTTGCAGGAATAGCCATTAGTCCGCGCAGTTTTAATTGCGAGCATTGACTTATAAATTGTGCTAATTGGTCAATTTCTTCTATTGCACAGCCCGACTTTGCTTCTTCTGCGCTAATATTAACTTGTATTAGCACATTAAGTGCGGGTAGTTCCTGCGGACGCTGAGCATTTAAGCGTTTTGCTATTTTGAGCCTATCAACACTTTGCACCCAGTCAAAGTGGTTAGCCACTAAGGCGCTCTTATTTGACTGAATGGGGCCAATGAAATGCCAAACAATATCGCTAAATGTGCCTAGTTGCGCTATTTTATCTACAGCTTCTTGAACATAAGATTCACCAAATTGGCGTTGCCCTTGCTCATAAGCTGCCATAATATCAGAGACGGGTTTGGTTTTAGATACTGCAAGTAACGTAATGTCGTTACTGTTACGCTGCGCATTTTGCGCTGCCTCTGCAATTCTAGCGTAGGCGGATGTGAGTCGTTCTGCTATTGTAACCATATATTTATCAGTTAGTTGTGGAGTCATAAATGGATATCACCGAATTATTGGCATTTAGTGTGCAACATAAAGCATCAGATTTGCACTTATCATCAGGGGTGTCACCTATGATACGTGTTGATGGTGATGTGCGACGTATTAATATACCAGCACTTGGAGATAAAGAAGTCAGCAGTCTGGTTTATGACATTATGAACGATAACCAGCGTAAGGACTATGAGCAAAATCTCGAAGTGGATTTTTCTTTTGAAGTCCCTAATTTAGCACGTTTTCGTGTAAATGCCTTTAACTCTAATCGTGGTCCTGCTGCCGTGTTTCGTACTATCCCGAGTGACGTACTGACACTTGAAGATTTGGGCGCGCCGGAAATATTCAAACAAATTTCAGATAATCCACGAGGTCTGGTATTAGTCACGGGTCCTACGGGTTCAGGTAAGTCGACTACACTTGCAGCCATGGTCGATTATATAAATCAAACTAAACATCATCATGTACTGACCATTGAAGATCCTATCGAATTTGTGCACGACAATAAACTCAGCTTAATTAACCAGCGTGAAGTTCACCGCGATACACATAGTTTTTCTAACGCCCTGCGAAGTGCGTTGCGTGAAGATCCCGATGTTATTTTGGTCGGTGAATTACGAGATTTAGAAACTATTCGCCTTGCTATGACTGCCGCTGAAACTGGTCACTTAGTGTTTGGCACTTTGCATACCACCTCGGCACCTAAAACCATTGACCGTATCATTGACGTATTCCCAGGTGAAGAAAAAGACATGATCCGCTCTATGCTCTCAGAATCATTGCGTGCGGTTATCTCACAAACACTGATCAAGAAGGTCGGTGGAGGGCGAGTGGCTGCACACGAAATCATGTTGGCAACGCCTGCTATTCGTAACTTAATTCGTGAAGATAAAATTGCTCAAATGTACTCATCAATTCAAACCGGTGCGTCGCAGGGCATGCAAACTATGGATCAATGTTTAACAAACCTTGTTAACCGTGGCATCATCACTCATATTGCAGCGCATGCAAAAGCGCAAGATAAGACGCAGTTTAGCGCTTAAGGAATTATTATGACTTTATCTTTGAATCATTTTTTACAAATAATGATCGACAAAAAAGGCTCTGATCTATTTGTATCAAGCCAGCTGCCTATTAGCGCCAAAATTAATGGCGAGCTCACCCCTCTTAATGATGACAAACTAACCGATGAGCAAGCGCTGGAGTTGGTTGAGTCGGCAATGAGTGAAAAACAAAAAGCCGAGTTTCATAACACTAAAGAGTGTAACTTTGCGATTGCGACCAGCGAAGGGCGCTTTCGTATTTCGGCATTTTGGCAACGCGATAGAGCGGGGATGGTTATTCGCCGGATTGTGACCAAAATACCCGATGTAAAAGAGCTGGGGTTACCCTCGGCACTAACCGATGTCATTATGTCAAAGCGAGGCCTGGTATTATTTGTAGGTGGTACGGGAACCGGTAAATCAACATCACTGGCGGCACTGGTTGGTTATAGAAATCGCCATCAGCGCGGGCATATTCTAACCATAGAAGATCCAATCGAATTTGTGCATGAGCACCAAAAAAGTATTATTACCCAACGTGAAGTGGGCTTAGATACAGAAAGCTTTGAGTCAGCACTAAAAAGCTCTTTACGCCAAGCGCCAGATGTTATTTTAATTGGTGAGATTCGTTCGCAAGAAACCATGGAATATGCGTTAAGCTTTGCCGAAACTGGTCACTTATGTGTTGCCACTTTGCACGCTAATAATGCTAACCAAGCGATTGACCGTATTATGCACTTAGTGCCAAAAGAAAAGCACGACAAGCTTAAATATGACTTAGCATTAAACTTACGCGCTATTATTGCCCAGCAGCTGATCCCGACCTCTGACGGTGAAGGGCGCGTTGCAGCTATTGAGGTGTTATTGAATACGCCAATGGTGAGTGAGCTGATTAAAAACGGCAATATTGGTGGCATTAAAGAGACTATGGCCAAATCAACTGAAGTGGGCATGCAGACCTTCGACCAAGCTTTATTTGAGCTATATAGACAGCAACGGATTAACTATGCCGATGCACTGCATCATGCAGACTCACCAAATGATTTACGCTTGATGATAAAACTGCGTAATAACGAGCAGCAGGGAGCAGGCTTTTTACAAGGTGTAACCATTGATGGCCTTGATGATAAAGGTAATATGACCTGATTTTTTGCCTACATGGATGTAGGTAAGGGGCGAGAGCAGGGCGCAAGCTTTACTCGGTTTTTACTTATTCTTACATGGATGTAAGCCAGTGGAATAACGCAGGAGCAGTTATCGAGCCCACTAGGTTGCAAAGCCCGCTCAGCGATTAAATTGCCCCTAGTGTAAATCCACGCATAAAAAAAGCGCCCAAGGCGCTTTTTTTGTTAAAGCAATTTATTCACCATAACTGGCTTCAAAAAAACTCTCTAAAATGATCACCGCAGACATATTATCTACGTTGCCTTTACCTAAGTTTTTATAACCGCCACGTTCAAACAACCGTGCTTTAGCATCAGCGGTCGTGAGGCGCTCATCTTGAGTATGAACCGCAATACCGTAATGGTTATGCAAACGGTTGGCGAACTTCTTAGCCTTAAATGTAACCTCTTGTGAGGTGCCATCCATATTAAGCGGTAGGCCAACCACCATTAAATCAGGTTGCCACTCTTTTACCTGCACATCAATGTCATCCCAATTAGGGATGCCATCTTGAGCTTTCACCGCTTTTAAGCTGGTGGCGCTGCCTGTCAATTCTTGACCAATTGCAATACCAATACTCTTAGTACCAAAGTCAAATCCCATTACAGTGCGTTCACCCTGCGGTTTTAGAGTTTTTTTAGTCATGTTTATCTTTTATGTTATTAGGGTCTATTTTTACTTAGCCCACTAGGTTACAAACTTCGCGCCGCGATTAAACCGCCCCTAGTTTGAACAAATTTTAATCCGCAAAGGTCAACAGACCCTAAGCATGTCCAGCTTCGGGGCTTAATTGGCTAACATCAAAACCAAGCATAGAAACTGCCATTTCCCAGCGTTTTTCTACTGGAGTATCAAAAATTATTTTAGGGTCGGCTTTTATAATCAGCCAACTATTATCAAGTAGTTCTTGCTCTAATTGGCCTTGCTCCCAACCAGAGTAACCTAAGGTAATTATAAATTGTTCGGGTGCTTGGGCGGTAGTTAACGTGGCTAACACATCTTTTGAGGTGGTGATCATAATATCACTGCTCAGCTTTTGGCTTGCCGAGTACCCAGGTTTTGGTGAATGTAGCACAAAACCACGATCAGTTTTAACTGGCCCACCAGCATACACTGTCACTTGCGCAGCTTGTTGAGACTTATCGTTGTCAATATCAATCTTGTCGAGTAATTCACCTACGGTAACATCAATCGGTTGATTGATAACAAGTCCCATAGCGCCTTCTTCATTGTGTTCACAAATATAAGTGACAGCACGTTTAAAAAAAGGGTCTTGCATTGATGGCATTGCGATTAAAAAGTGATTTTCTAATGACTGCATAATTTTTACCCTTTTAGTTATTGAATCTTGAGTATGGCATAGTCCCATGTTTTAACACTAAAAATTTATTCGAGTTTTCAGCGATGACACGATAAGCGTCATCGCTTTATATCTTAGAACTGGTTCAGTGATAATTTATTTATTTAGCTTTTTCTCTATGGCATCAAATAAAATACCGGTAATAGAAATATCGTAAGCGGCTTCAATTTCTTTAACACAGGTTGGGGCTGTTACGTTAATTTCAGTTAACTTATCGCCAATAATATCTAAACCAACAAATATTAAGCCTTTTTCTTTCAATGTAGGGGCAACTGCTTGAGCAATTTTAAGATCTGACTCACTAATTGGCCGTGCTTCACCACGTCCGCCAGCGGCTAAGTTACCGCGCGTTTCGCCGTTTTGTGGAATACGCGCTAAGCAATAAGGAATAACTTCACCATCAACAACCAATACGCGCTTATCACCTTGAGTGATCTCTTCAATGTAATTTTGCGCCATAGCAAAGCGACTGCCATGCTCAGTTAAGGTTTCGCATATTACCCCAATATTGGCATCATCTGCTTTCACTCTAAAAATAGAAGCACCGCCCATGCCATCCAATGGTTTTAAAATAATATCTTTATGCTCGGCTAAAAATTCACGGATTTGCTTTTGGCTGCGCGTAACTAATGTATCAGGTGTGTGCTCACTAAACCAAGCTGTAAATAGTTTTTCATTGGCATCACGCAAGCTCTGCGGCTTATTAATAACTAAAGTACCGGCTTGCTCTGCACGTTCTAAAATATAGGTTGCGTAAATATATTCAGTATCAAAAGGCGGATCTTTACGCATTAAAATAACGTCTAAATCAGCCAACGCAATGCTGGTTTTTTCTTCAAGCTCATACCATTTTTCTGTGTTATCAAAAACCTGTGCTTTGGCTGCTGTGGCGTAGGCATTACCTTGACGCAGCGATAAATCATCCATTTCCATATAGTAAATTTCGTAGCCACGGGTTTGCGCTTGCAGCATCATTGCAAAACCGGTGTCTTTTTTAATGTTAAATCCACTAATAGGATCTGAAATAATACCTAACTTAATTGCCATGCGCTGTGCCTTAATTTATGTGTTTTTTACAACTGTAACCTTGATATGTGGGTGCTTTTAGTTATTTCAATTAGCTAAATCGCCAAATTGTAATTGTAGTGCGCTTAAAACGGTTAATGCCGCTGTTTCTGTACGAAGAACGCGCGGGCCTAAGCGAATATCTACAAACGCTTGTTGTTTTGTTTGCGCTATTTCATCGTCGGTAAACCCGCCTTCAGGACCCACTAAAAAGCGCACGCCGCCATCGGGAACGGTAATGGTTTTAATGCTGTGTTCGGCGCGTGGGTGTAAGGTTAATTTAATGGCAGCTGTTTGCTGTTCAAGCCAGCTTTTTAAATCAACGGGAGAGTGTACTGTTGGCACAAAGTTGCGCCCAGATTGCTCTGCTGCGGCAATCGCTATTTTTTGCCATTGCTGGTGTTTTTTTTCTAAGCGGTCGCCACTTAGTTTTACGCCACAGCGCTGGCTAAAAATAGGGGTGATTTCAGTGATCCCTAATTCAACCGACTTTTGAATGGTAAAGTCCATTTTATCACCACGAGATACGCACTGGCCTAAATGAATTTTTAATGGTGATTCAACGTCATGAGAGTTAAATTCAAGCGGCATAACAACCACGCTCTTTTTACTTACCTCAATAATTTCACTGAGGAATTCTCCGCCTTCACCGTTAAAAATAGAAACCTGTTCGCCCACTTTCATGCGTAACACACGACCTATGTGCCCTGCAGCATCATCGTCAAGGCTTAAAGGGGTATTAACAGCAATCGCAGATGATTGATAAATATGAGGCACTCGCATGGCAAATCACTTTTTTACATAGAAGTTATATCCCTCTATGGTAAGTAAGCAAAGGCTTGGGTGCAATTATTTATTTTTCAGATTCAGGGGCTGCAAGCTCAGCTAGCGCTTGTGCGGTTTGAGCTATATCGGTATGACAGGACAAATGATTTGAATGACACTCTTCATTTATAGGCTTAATGTCATAACCATGATTGGTTTGACTGATAATATAGCGTTTTTCATGTAATGAATTATAAATAAAGCGTTGTTTATCATCGGCGAGCAAATAATCTGTTTGATTAAATAACACGCCTTGAACATTGTGGTGTTCGTGGAGGTAGCTGGCGAGCTCTGAAATACTGATTTCGTTCTCAATATCGCAATAGCAATAATCTTTAACGAGTTCATCAAACATCATTTTAACCAGCTTTTGCGTATTCGCACCGGCTATTATAATGTCTTTTTTAGCAGCATCATTGGTATTAATATACTGATTTACAAATGATCGGCTGAACTCGTTATCTATATCAATTAATAGATAACTTCCTGTTTTAATTGCCATATGCCTAAAGTCCCTGTTAATTTTACCAAACTATTAAATAGGGACGTTTAGCAACGGCTAAATTTAACGTGTTTGGTACTAAATTGAAAACATACTTATCAATAAGTAACCAATAGCACAAAATACAGCAAATTCAATACAGGCAATGCCAATATTATCCTGATGATCGACTTCAAGTGCGGTATCGATATTTGGCATTGAGATAATTTTTATTATATACGTTAAACAGTATAGTAATAGCCACATCACACCGCAATGCATTACCAAAGTAAATAAGTTTTCTACCATTTTACCGTTTTGAAACGCCGCACTTGATAAACCTGCATACGCGGCAAGTGCCAAGCCTATTGACTTACCCGCATAGCGAATACCAATTGAGGTATTTTCTAAACCAAAGTTACTTTGCAACGAAGCCCCTTGATTGGCTTTAGCAAAGCGGTTTTCGCGTATTTTACTATCTAGGGCAAACAGTCCTTGTAAAACAAAAAAGCTTACTGAGGCTATTAATAAATTACTAAAGCCCTGAGTGTGTGTCCACGTATACAAACCCAGTACTAAAATACAGTTAGCAATCAGCATCCCTGAATCAACCAGCGCCGCACAAACGTTTTGTTTTAATATGGCAGCTTCTTCATTAAAGCGGCGTAATATCCATTTACGATGGATTAAATGCCCCATTTTTATAAACGAAAATAATAGCACAATTAACAAAATTACTTTTAGTGGATTTGATTGAGCCGTGCTAATACTTATTTCATCAAACAAAAATGCCATCGTGGCGATCACTACTGATATTTCAGAGGCAAAACTAATCCCCATTGCAAAGTTATCATGTTGCGCTAATTCTTCTTTAAGTGCTTGTTTTGCTTTTATTTGAGTAACAATTCTTAAACTGATGATAATAATACAAATAACCACAAAACTAATAGCAATCGCAACTAAACTAGTGTTAGATAATGACAAATATGACATGGTGTTCCTAAATAGATTTACCTTGATAGGTTTTTAACCATTCTAGTATGGTTATTGGTGAGATAAAAGAGGGTATTGATGAGTAACGACACGCAGCTTCCTATTCAATTACAAAAACTGGGTGAAACGCGTTTTGCCGCGCTGTATCCCGAACAACAAATCCAGCAGCAAATCGTGCGTTTATTAGCGTTAAGTGATTTTGCTTGGCGCAGCTTAAGTTCTCAACCTTCGCTGTTATCTTGGTTGCTATGCGACGTTGAAATTAACAATAGAGAAATTTCAGATCCCTTTGCAACGCTTAATATAAATGAAGTAGAAGAGCAGCAATGTCATCAATTACTGCGCCAATATCGCGAAAAATACTGGCTAAAAGTCGCATTTTTAGACTTGTGTTGTGAAAACTCAATCGCGGATAGTATTAAATACATTAGTGAACTAGCTAATAAACTTATAGATAGTGCCAACCAATGGGCCTACAACAATGTTGCTAAAACTAATGGTGAGCCATTAGATGAAGATAAAAGCGCTTTACCCTTAATGGTACTAGGCATGGGGAAGTTAGGCGGGCAAGAACTCAATTACTCATCTGATATAGACCTTATTTTTGCATACCCCCGCAACGTTAAAACCCAAGGGGGACGTCGCTCGCTTGAAGCATCTGTTTTTTATACCAAGGTGGCCCAAAAGTTAATTACAGCCCTGAACCAATGTACGGTCGATGGCCAAGTATTTCGGGTTGATATGCGCCTGCGCCCATTTGGTGAAAGTGGTCCGTTGGTGATGAGCTTTAATGCCATTGAAGATTACTACCAAGAGCAAGGGCGTGATTGGGAGCGCTACGCGATGTTAAAAGGGCGTTTAATTGGTACGCCTAACATTTATTGGCAGGAGTTTAATACCTTGCTGAGGCCTTTTGTATATCGCCGTTATATTGATTTTTCAGTGATTGAATCGCTTAGAAAAATGAAACTCATGATTGCCCAAGAAGTGCGTCGTAAGCGCTTAACTAATAATATTAAACTAGGCGGTGGCGGCATTCGCGAGGTTGAATTTATTGTTCAAGCATTGCAAATGGTCAGAGGCGGCAGAGAAGCTAACTTACAAACACAATCTTTATTAACTGCATTAGAGCAGCTAACAGTTAGCCAAGTGATTGATGAACATGAGGCCAGCGGGCTTAAAAATAACTACCTTTATTTACGTAGGGTAGAGCAATACCTGCAAATTTTTGATGATCAGCAAACACAAACTCTGCCTGATGATGAGCTAAATCAGCAACGGTTGAATGTGTTATTGAACCAAGGTGATTTTGGCTCAGCGATTGAGAAAATAGAGCAGGTAATGGCGCAAATTCATAATGAGTTTATTCAGGTAATTGGTGAAGAAACCGAACCACTTGATACCTGTGAAGGCGCGTTTATAAGTACTTGGGATCATGGCGATGTTAGCTTTTTAAATGATCCCAGAGATGAGTGGCAAACACCATTAAATGACTTTAAACAACGGCTATCTAAAGCCAAAGTTGGTAATCGTGGACGCGATATTCTTGATAAATTAATGCCTGCATTGCTCAAACAATTAAACGACTTTAATGCCAGTGCCAGTGCATTTACAACGGTATGCCAAATATTAAATAAAATTATTTCGCGCACCGCATATTTAGAGCTGTTGTATGAAAATCCTGGAACGTTAAAACAGTTAGTTTTACTCTGCTGCCATAGCAAGTGGATTGGTGAGCATATTTCATTGTACCCCATTTTGCTCGATGAACTTATTGACCCTGCAGTACTATATAAACCGACCCCATTAACAGCGTACAAAGATGAAATAAGACAGTATTTTTTACGTATTGAACATGACGATCTTGAACAACAAATGGAAGCATTACGTCAGTTTAAACAAACTCATCAGTTACGGATTGCCGCCGCAGATGCCACTGGTGTTATTGATGTGATGAAAGTAAGCGATCACTTAACTGCACTTGCAGAAGCAATAGTTGATCAGGCTGTTAATATTGCTTGGTATCATTGTACTAAACGTTTTGGTATGCCACCTAATACCGACGATGAACATAAAGGCTTTGCCGTTATTGCGTATGGAAAAACCGGTGGTTTTGAGGTGGGTTATGACTCTGATCTCGATTTAGTTTTTGTCCATAACCATGACGGTACCAGCTATACCAGCGGCGACAAGGCAATTGACTCAAGGCAATTTTATTTAAAGCTAGCACAGCGTTTAATGCACTTATTTAATACCCGTACTGCCTCAGGTATTTTATATGAATTAGATACTCGCCTTCGTCCAGAGGGGGCGTCAGGGTTATTAGCGATTAACTTAGAGAGTTTTAATCATTACCAACAAACTCAAGCATGGACGTGGGAGCATCAAGCTTTAGTCAGAGCGAGGCTGATTTTGGGGCAAACTGAATTAGTAACGCGTTTTGCACAAATTCGCGCCGAGATATTGTGTCAAAAACGTGATGTTGAGCTGTTAAAAACCGACGTAATTAAAATGCGCGAAAAAATGCGTGGTCATTTAGCCAAAGGCAACGAGCAGCAGTTTGATTTAAAACAAGATGTGGGGGCGATGACTGATATTGAGTTTATGACCCAATATTTAGTATTAAAGCACGCTCATGAGTTTACCCATTTATGCGATAATTCTGACAATGTCAGAATTTTAACGGACGCGGCTAAAATTGGTTGCATTACAGGCACACAGAAACAGCAACTTATTAAAGCCTATATAGATTATCGTTCACGCTATCATGTGTTGAGCCTAGATCAGCAAGGTCGCTGCGTAAAACGTGAAGAGTTTAGTGAAGATATTAAAAATGTAACGTCGATATGGCAGGCTATTTTTGAATTAAATTGAATAAATACGTAGGCGCTCGATTATTATTGAGCGCCTATGTATCCTAGTTAATTACTTAGCTTTAAACAGTTTGTACGTACAAATTCAGACGGCAGCTCGGTAATGACCGCTGCACGTTGTTTAGGGCAGAAAAACGCATACACCTCATTTGAAAAATCATCATTTATAGAGCGGCTAACGCGGTATAAAGCGGAGTTAAAACTGCTATCTATTCGAAAGTGATCTTTAACAACGTAATCTTTGTCTAAGTACCACATTAAAGTAACCCCTTCGTTATTCGCATATTGAGTTAGTACAGTACGTAAGGTTGAGTCACGTTGAAAGCGACGAGGCCCTACTTCTCCACTCCAATTTAAAGGCATAGGCTCTACTACAAAAGAACGCTGGTTTAGCGCTCTGTCGAGGCTAAGATCGGGTTTCTCAAGTTCAATTACAAACTTTTCGTTATCTTTATTAACGCTAATTTTATCGCGAATTGACGCATAAAAACGAGACAACCCTTCAGCTGCCGCGTTAGTGGTTTGTTGATAATTAAGTGACGACGTACCATTTAGTAAAAAGTAAATGGCTGCACCAATTAACAATAAGGCTAAAAGTATATATCTAATCCAAAACCACATGGCTGTCACTCATCTTTGTTATTTTAATAACCCATCTTTAATAAAAAGACGGGGCGTCTTTATCGGGGCGCGTTTTAAAACGTCTATGTAGCCACATATACTGTTCAGGGGCTGCATTTATTGATTGTTCCATGCGCTCATTAACACGCCTTACATCGGCTTTATCATCACCGCTTGGAAAGTGCTCAAGCTCAGGCACGATTTCTAAATGATATTGGCCTTTCTCATCACGACGAGTAATTAGGCTCATTGTTTCGCAGTTTTTACTTCCCGCAAACATCAGTGTGCCAGTGGTCGTTGCTGTGTCGGGAACTGCGTAAAAAGGCACAAATTCACAACGGTTACGGCCATAATCTTGATCAGGTAAGTAATAACAAACTTTTTTGTTCTTTAATGCTTTTAATAGACCTTTGACGTCTTTTTTACCAATTAAATATTCATTCGAGCGCAGGCGTCCGTTAGTGGTAAAGTATTCCATCAGCGGATTATTGTGTGGGCGATAAAAACCTATACCTTTACACCCAGTCCCCATTAAACGGCCAGCCATTTCAAGGTGAAGCACATGAGGAACGAGTAATAAAACGCCTTTTCCTGATTGTTGCACGCGTTCAAAATGCTCAAGCCCTTTTAGTGACCCGAGTACCTTTTCTACCCGCCACTGTGGCCACCACCAAGCCATGCCGGTTTCGACCATAGCAATACCGGTATTTTCCATATTCTTAAGTACTAGCTGTTGTTGCTCGGCTTCGCTCATTGTTGGAAAGCAGTGCTTAATATTAACCTCAGCAATGTGCCTTCTGCGTTTCATATACTTATAAACCAAGCGTCCGAGCTGCTTACCCATGGCTAATTGTAGTTTTTGTGGTAACCATGAAATAAGATATAAAAACAAAACACCAATCCAGGTTAGCCAGTAACGAGGACCTAAAAAAGAAGCTTTAAAAGGGGATGAGTTAACCACAAAAATTTTTCTCTAAAAATAAAAGGCAAGGGTCTGTTGACCTTTGCGGATTAATATTTGTTCAAACTAGGGGCGGTTTAATCGCGGCGCGAGGTTTGTAACCTAGTGGGCTAAGTAAAAACCGAGCAACAAAGAGTAAATCGCCCCTAGGCAGAACCCTTCGGGCAGCGCCTGTTTGGCATTGATGCTGCGTTATCGCCTATTTATGGGGAATACCACACCACATAAGCTCTGCCTTGCCTAAATACCAAACAGGCTGCTGCAAATTAAACCTTGAAAGGTCAACAGACCCTAGTTTAACGCTATGTGCTTAAAAATACAAAAAGCCAGCAAAAAGCTGGCTTTAGTAATTATTTATAATGAAGTCGTGTGTTTAGTTAACGGTATTTAAACCTTGGTTTATACCCACTAAATCTTCACGGCTCAATGTTCCTGTTGCTTGTTTTAAGCGAAGCGTTGATACAACATAACGATAGCGTACATCGGCAAGGTTACGCTTTGCATTGTACAAGTTTTGCGTACTGATCAGTACATCAACGATTGTACGTGTACCTACTTCAAAACCCGCTTCAGTGGCTTTTAATGCACTTTCTGCTGAAATAACAGCTTGTTCAAGCGCTTTAAATGTCGCAATGTCAGATACCACTTGATTGTAAGAAGTAATGACAGAGCGAGTTACTGCACGATAATCGGTTTCAAAATCTTGGCTTGCAGCAACGTAAAATGCACGTGCTTGATCAGTTGCAGCAACTGTTGCACCCCCTGAATAAAGTGGGACGCTAAAGTTTAGTCCAATAGAGGTTGAATCTGAACGAGGTTGATCATCTGTCAATGAGTCGCCGTAGCTAGCATTTAACGTTAGTTTTGGGTAATGACCTGCTTTTGCGAGTTCAATTTGTTCTTTAGCTATATCAACCGTGATTTTTGATACCTGCAGATTTAAATTTTTGTCTTTAGCTATTTTAACTAAATCAGTTGCAGGCGTACTTGGCTTAACAGTAGAAAACGTTTTGGTGTTTAACATATCAAGTTTTGCGTGATACTTACCAGTGATCTCACGTAGCTGCTCACGGGCTGTTTCTACCGCATTATTAGCAATGATCTCTTGCGCTACTGAGTTATCAAATTGTGCTTGTGCTTCATGTACATCGGTAATAGCTGTTAAACCTACAGCGTAACGCTGCTTAGTTTGTTCAAGTTGGCGCTCAATGGCACGTTTTTCAGCTTGTACAAATTCAAGGTTATCAATAGCGCTAAGTACGTTAAAATAACCCTCAGCAACACGAACAATTAGGTTTTGCTTGGCAAAGTCGTATTGGCCGCTTGCTTGAAGTGCTTGTTTGTCGGCTATACCTAATGAATTCCATGCGCCTAAATCAAATAACGTTTGGCTTAAGCTAATACCACGAGAAAACTCGTCGCTTTCAGAATTAATTTTATTAATAGAAGATAAATCTTCAGATTGTCTGAAGGAAGTTGAGTCAGACTTTGTGTAACCCATAGCCAAACCAATTTGCGGTAATAATGCGCTCATAGCGCGATCGCTTTGGTATGATTGAGCATCGGCTTGGGCTTTTGCTTTTAAAACGGTAGGATCGTTGGCTGTTGCGATTTCAAAAACTTGAAGTAAATCTTCTGCATTGGCTACGGTTGAGCCCAATGCGCATGATAAACTAACCAGTGCTGCAAGGATGTTCTTTTTCATGTGATGTTCGGTCCTTAGACAATTTTTGTACTACAGGCATGTTAACCTGTTTTACTTCATAACTAAAAAAAAAATTAGTAAAACAACGTTTTCAAGTGTAACAGAATATATACCCAACAAACCTCATTCGCTCAATTTAGCGTTTTACTGGGGCTGGCTATCAAGACGTTGATGTATCGGCGCTTTCAAAAAGGAAATAAAAAAACATGGCGAATAAAAGTCGTATTCAATTTACCCATGATGATGTGAGATTAAAACCGATTGAAAACCTGTATAGCGGTTTTTTTAAAATAAACCTTTATCAATTTCAGCATGCTCTGTTTGCTGGTGGAGAGTCAGAGGTTATTCGTCGAGAAATTTTAGAGCGTGGCGATGCGGTTGCGGTACTTCCTTATAATCCAGTGACTGAGCAAGTATTGCTTATAGAACAAATTCGCATTGGCGCAATTAAAAGCAAACACTCGCCGTGGCTGTTAGAATGTATAGCGGGCATGACTGATGGCAGCGAAGATTACGAGTCGGTTGTTAAAAAGGAAGCGTTTGAAGAAGCCGGGCTTAATTTAACCGAGCTTGAGTTTATGTTGTCTTATCTTTCTAGCCCAGGTGGAACCACAGAGCGTTTGTTTTTATATTTAGCTCATGCCGATTTAAGCCAAATGAGTACTGGCATTTATGGGTTAGAAACCGAAGGTGAAGATATTAAAACCCATATTATGCACGTAGACGAAGCACTACAGCGACTTAATAGTGGTGAAATTGATAATGCCGCTACCGTAATTAGCTTGCAATGGTTAGCGCTAAATCGCGATAAGATACGTAAAAAGTGGGCATAGTTTTTAATTTTTAATAGTAATGGCGGTATTTTGACAGCACTTTTAACCACTAATCGATATATTCAAAGTCTTCCAAAGTATTTAACGCTTTGTGAGCATAATTACGTACGCCTTTTAAAATTACTGCCTCGTGAGCGAGTGATTGGCAATGTAAGAGAAGTTAAATTAGGCCACAGTGAATTTGTAATCCATATAGATGATAGTGCCAAGTACACACTCGATGTATCTATTAAACAGTTAAATGGCATGCTCGTTGGCATTGCTCCGCTGTATTTAACAGTACGTTTGTACAATGATGCGAAGGTGGCTGAAATTGTTCATCATGACTACCACCAACGAATAAAGCCTTCTTATGGTTACCCTAACCCTAAAATGCATCAAAAAGATGAAAAGTATCAGTTAAATGCTTTTTTGTATGATTGGTTAGTAGCGTGTGTTGAAAGAGGTCAATCAACACTGAATTGGGATGTAAATAATGGCTTGGTTTGATGATATCTATTATTTTGAACAAACTACGCTTCGAATTGCACACCTAACTGATTGCCACCTTTTTAGTGATAAAGATGCTGAATACTTTGGCGTTAATACCGCTGAACATTTTGTTAAAGCATTGGCCGATATAGCAAAGCAGCAGCCTGATGCGTTGATATTTGGTGGTGACCTAACGCAAGATCACAGCTTTAATTCGTATTTATTATTTGCAGAACTTATTCATAATAGTGACGTTGATTGCCCGGTATTTTGGGTGCCTGGTAACCATGATGAGATTGAACAGCTTAATTTAATTAGTGGCGGGCAAATACAACACGCTAAACATATAGTGGCGCAAGGGATTGAACTGATATTAATTAACTCTAAGGGTGAAACGCCTGCAGGGTGGGTCAGCGCCACACATTTAGATGAAATCATGGCGTGCTTAGTTAACTCAAGCAATCGTCATATTGCATTTTGTCATCACAACCCACTGCCTATTAATGGCTACCTAGACAAACATATGTTAGAAAATGGGCCGCAACTATTAAATTTATTAGTTAATAATGGTCGCGTTGATGCGCTGTTTCATGGGCATGTCCATAATGACTATCAACAGCAGTTTAGAGGGCTCAATGTTTACGCTACCCCAGCCAGCTGCGTGCAATTTAGTAAACACAGTGCGACTTGGCAGCAAGAAAATAAAGGGGCAGCTTATCGCATGCTGTATTTAAATGCTGAGCAACAACAGGTGCATATACACTCGGACGTGGTATGGTTAAACGAGTAATTTATATTCACGGTTTTAATAGCTCTGAAAAATCATATAAAGCTGTGCGCTTTGGTGAGCTTATGGCACACTATGATGTTGATTATTGTGTGCCGCGTTTAAATCATGAGCCTGTAGAGGCTATTATAGCGCTTGAACAACTATTAACACCGAATACCGTATTATTGGGCAGCTCGCTAGGTGGTTTTTTTGCCACGTATTTATCGCAGCGTTATCAAATTCCTGCGGTGGTAATTAATCCTGCCGTTGCCCCATATACATTATTAGAGCCTATAATTGGGCCTAATTATAATCCGTATCAAGATTATAATTACCAATTACAATCTCGTCATATAGATGCGTTAAAAGCATTAACGGTGACAGAGTTAAAACACCCTGAACTGTTGTACTTATTACAGCAAACAGGGGATGAAGTGTTAAATTTTCAGCACGCAATAAAGTATTACTCACAATGTAAACAGTTAATTGAATTTGGCGGCGATCATAGCTTTAATGGCTTTGAGCGAGCTTTTTCAAGCATTGTCGATTTTCTTAAAATCAGATATTAGCGTATATAAAGATAAAAACTATGACTCAACAAAATTATAACGCCGAAGCCATTGAAGTACTTAATGGGTTAGAGCCGGTAAAACGCCGCCCTGGCATGTATACAGATACCACAAGGCCAAACCATTTAGGCCAAGAGGTTATTGATAACAGTGTTGATGAAGCAATGGCTGGGCACGCAACACGTATTGATGTCATTTTACATGAAGATAATTCGCTTGAGGTGAGTGACGATGGCCGAGGTATGCCAATTGACATTCACCCAGAAGAAGGTATTCCAGGAGTTGAGTTAATATTTACTAAGCTGCATGCCGGCGGTAAGTTTTCAAACAAAAACTATCAATTCTCTGGTGGCTTGCATGGCGTAGGTATCTCGGTTGTTAATGCGCTATCTACCCGCGTGGAAGTAACGGTTCGCCGTGATGCGCAGCAATTTAGAATGGCTTTTGAGCATGGCGATAAAGTTGAAGATTTAAATGTGATTGGCTCAGTGGGTAAACGCAACACTGGTACTACGGTACGTTTTTGGCCAGATACCAGCTATTTTGACTCTGCTAATTTTTCTTTGACTAAGCTTAACCACTTATTAAAAGCCAAAGCGGTTTTATGCCCAGGTTTGCGTATTAAGTTTGTAAATAAACAAACGAAAGAAACCCAAGAATGGTTTTATGAAACAGGCTTAAAAGATTACTTAATTGAAGCCGTTAAAGGTTACGAAATACTACCTAAAGACCCATTTGTGGGTGAGTTTTCAAGTTCTATTGAAGGCGCTGATTGGGCGGTAGTATGGATGCCAGAAGGTGGTGAGTCGATAGCCGAAAGTTATGTAAACTTAATTCCTACCGCGCAAGGGGGCACCCATGTAAATGGTCTGCGCCAAGGACTTTTAGAGGCGATGCGTGAATTTTGTGAGTTTAGAAATTTATTACCACGTGGCGTAAAGCTTACACCAGATGATATTTGGGAGCGTTGTAGCTATGTGTTGTCGGTTAAAATGCAAGACCCACAATTTGCAGGCCAAACCAAAGAAAAACTCTCATCACGTTCATGTGCTGCGTTTGTATCGGGTGTAGTAAAAGATGCCTTTAGTTTATGGCTAAATGAGCACACTGACACCGCAGAGCTACTTTCTGAATTATGTATTTCTAATGCGCAGCGACGCTTACGAGCGGCTAAAAAAGTAGTACGTAAGCGAGTAACATCAGGCCCAGCATTACCAGGCAAACTGACCGACTGTAGCGCTGCGGATAATGACCGCACGGAATTATTTTTAGTAGAGGGTGACTCAGCAGGCGGCTCGGCAAAGCAAGCACGAGATCGTGAGTTCCAAGCAATTATGCCGCTAAGAGGTAAAATTTTAAATACTTGGGAAGTTGAATCAGGGCAAATTTTGGCCTCTCAAGAGGTGCACGATATTTCAGTTGCGCTAGGTATAGACCCTGACTCAACCGATATGTCGGGACTACGTTACAATAAAATATGTATATTAGCTGATGCTGACTCCGATGGACTGCATATTGCCACCTTACTGTGTGCCTTATTTGTACGCCATTTCCCACAATTAGTTAAAACTGGCCATGTGTATGTTGCTATGCCACCGTTATTTAGAATTGATATTGGTAAAGATGTTTACTACGCGCTGGATGAAGATGAAAAAACCGGTATTTTAGCGCGCATAGAAGCAGAAAAAAAACGTGGCAAAGTAAACGTACAACGCTTTAAAGGTTTGGGTGAAATGAACCCGCTACAATTGCGTGAAACTACCATGGACCCTAATACTCGTCGTTTAGTGCAACTCACTCTTGATGAGGAGCAGCAAACAATGGAAATGATGGATATGCTACTAGCCAAAAAGCGTTCATCAGATCGCCGTCAATGGTTAGAAGATCACGGTAACAAGGCACAAGTTTAATAAGCCTTTGGGCTTAAAGCAGGAGAGGCAAATGAATAAATTATTTAGCACACTGTTGTTACTCGGCTTAATATCATCGCCAGTGATGGCGAAAAATATACTCGACAAGCTGACCGCTGCACCGGGTTTTGAAATCAGCTTATTTGCTGATGATGTTGAAAATGCACGGCAAATTGCAGTATCAAGCAGAGGTATAGTGTATGCAGGGTCGCGTAAGGCGGGTAATGTATATGCACTGATTGACCATAACAGCGATGGCGTGGCAGATAAAAAAATAGTGATTGCAGAGGGATTAAATATGCCCTCGGGATTAGCAATTAAAGGCGGTGACTTATATGTCGGTGAAGTGCACCGTATTATTCGTTTTAAAAATATCGATAAACACCTCAAAAATCCTGAGTATGAAGTGTTTTATAGCGATTTACCCTCAGAGCGTCACCATGGTTGGAAGTTTTTGCGCTTTGCACCAAATGGCGAGCTGATAATTCCCGTGGGCGTACCGTGTAATATTTGTGAGGAAGATGCTCGCTTTGGCCGTATTTTTTCGTTAAATACCGATACCAAAAAAATAACGACTTTAGCCAAAGGTGTACGTAATACGGTGGGTTTTGACTTTCATCCTAGTACGCAAATGCTATGGTTTAGCGATAACGGCCGCGACATGATGGGGGATGATATTCCACCCGATGAGCTAAACCGTATTACTAAGGAAGAAGAGCACTTTGGTTTTCCATACGTGCATGGTGGCGTTATTGTTGATCCTGAGTTTGGTGAAGGCAAAAATATTGCTGATTACACTCAACCTGCATTGGCATTGGGGGCGCATGTTGCGCCATTAGGTATTCATTTTTATACCGGCAAACAGTTCCCAGATAGCTACAAACAACAGTTATTTGTTGCTGAGCATGGTTCATGGAATCGCTCTAAAAAGGTCGGTTATAAAGTGGCTGTGGCAACCATAGAAAATGCCAAAGTAACTAACTATACGCCATTGATCACCGGCTTTATGCAAGACGAAACAACATTTGGACGCCCTGTTGCATTTGCACAATTAAATGATGGCAGTCTATTGGTAAGCGATGATTACGCAAACGTAATTTACCGCGTAAGCTATAAGAAAAACTAGGTAAGCTTTAATGAGTGATACAGATACCTTGCTAATGCAAGGAATTGAACAGCAAACAATGGGGCGTTTTACCGAAGACGCTTATTTAAATTATTCAATGTACGTGATCATGGATCGTGCCTTACCGCACGTTGGTGACGGCCTAAAACCAGTTCAGCGTCGTATTATTTATGCGATGAGTGAATTGGGGTTATCGGCGAATGCAAAGTATAAAAAATCAGCCCGTACCGTGGGTGACGTATTAGGTAAATACCATCCTCACGGTGATAGTGCCTGTTATGAAGCCATGGTACTTATGGCGCAGCCGTTTTCTTATCGCTACCCCTTGGTTGATGGTCAAGGTAACTGGGGTGCTGCAGATGATCCTAAGTCGTTTGCGGCAATGCGTTACACTGAAGCGCGTTTATCTAAATTCTCTGAAGTCTTGCTTAAAGAGTTAGGCCAAGGGACCGTTGATTGGACGCCAAACTTCGACGGCACCATGGATGAGCCTTTAGTATTGCCATCGCGCTTACCACACATATTACTTAATGGTGTCACTGGTATTGCGGTAGGTATGGCAACCGATATACCGCCGCATAACGTACGTGAAGTGGCCAGTGCCTGTTGTTTATTACTTGATAAGCCAAAAACAGAGCTCGAAGAGTTACTGGATTTAGTGCATGCGCCAGATTACCCAACTGATGCTGAAATAATTACGCCTAAAGCTGATATTCACAAAATTTATAAAACTGGCCGTGGCTCAATTAAAATGCGCGCTGTGTATTGTGAAGAGCAGGGCGATATAGTTATTACTGCGCTACCGCATCAATGTTCGGGTGCAAAAGTACTTGAGCAAATCGCAGCGCAAATGAACGCTAAAAAGCTGCCGATGGTGGCTGATTTACGTGATGAGTCTGATCACGAAAATCCAACCCGCATTGTAATTGTGCCGCGTTCAAATCGAATTAAAGCTGAGCCATTAATGGCGCACTTATTTGCGACTACCGATCTTGAAAAAAATTACCGCGTAAACTTAAACATGCTCGGCTTAGATGGCCGTCCACAAGTTAAAGATTTACGTAGTATTTTAACCGAGTGGTTAACCTTTAGACGCGAAACGGTACGTCGTCGCTTGCAATATCGACTTGATAAAGTGCTGGCACGATTACATATTTTAGAAGGTTTACTGGCTGCCTTTTTAAATATTGATGAAGTTATAGAAATCATCCGCTCTGAAGATAAGCCCAAACCTTTATTAATGGAGCGCTTTGATTTAACCGATATTCAAGCAGAAGCCATTTTAGAATTAAAACTTCGTCATTTAGCAAAACTTGAAGAGTTTAAAATTCGTGGTGAGCAAGATGAATTGGCGAAAGAGCGTGACAAATTAGAGCAAACACTGGGCTCAGACCGTCGCATGTCGACCTTATTGAAAAAAGAAATTCAAGAAGCCGCAGAAATGTATGGTGATGATCGCCGCTCGCCAGTGATTGAGCGTATAGAAGCTAAAGCACTAAGCGAAAAAGATTTAATACCATCAGAGTCAGTCACCGTGGTGTTATCAGACAAAGGCTGGGCACGGGTTGGTAAAGGTCATGACCTTGATGTAGAAGGATTAAGTTATCGCGCTGGTGACGGCTATAGGGCATCTGCTCGAGGTAAAAGTAATCAACCAGCGGTATTTTTAGATTCAGCAGGGCGTGCATTTGCCACTGATGCTCATAGTCTCCCTTCAGCGCGAAGCCAAGGCGAGCCAATGACAGGGCGCTTTAACTTAACCTCGGGCGCAAGCTTTGAGCACGTAGTTATGGGTGAAGACGCTCAAGTGTTGTTAATGGCCTCCGACGCTGGTTATGGCTTTATTACAGACTTTAAAGATTTAGTGAGTAAAAACAAAAACGGTAAAGCGTTGGTGAGTGTACCAAAAGGTGGGGTATTACTTTCGCCAATTCGCGTTAACGAAGTGGCTACTGACTACTGTATGGCGATTTCCAATGAAGGACGGATGTTGTTATTCCCACTGCGTGACTTACCTAAGCTTGGTAAAGGTAAAGGCAATAAAATTATTTCTATTCCGGGTGCGAAAGTGCAAGCCCGCGAAGAGTTTGTAAAAGTATTAGCCGTTGTACCGCAAGGCAGTAGTGTAACGCTGCATGCAGGTAAGCGTAAATTGACGCTTAAGCCGAGTGACCTTGAACATTATCATGGTGAGCGAGGCCGAAGAGGCAATAAGTTACCTCGTGGCTTGCAGCGCGTTGATGAAGCCGTTGTAGAGTTAACACCTCAGCAAGTAGATGAGCCAAGCTCAGACGCAGAGCAAAGTTAATACACTCGAAAAATTAGACTAAACTAGACAACGGCTTACTCGGTAAGCCGTTTTTTTATGACTGTTTTATTTCAGCGCACGCTTGTGCGCTATTTTCTCGTCTGCGCAATAAAATAACGTTATAATAAAGCAATACATAATTGTGGTTATATTGGAGAGGCGCACTTGCTAGCTGTTATACGTATTTTAATAATGCTGTTGTTTATATTATTAAGTTGTTTTTTTGGTTTGTTATTATCAATATTTAGACCATTTCACCCTAATAATGTGCATGTTATTGCAAGTTGGTTTGGCTCAATGGCTAAAATGCTTGGGGTTAAATTAGAACTAAAATATCATCCCGATGCGCTTAAGGTGGGACCCGCTGTGTATGTAGCGAATCATCAAAATAGCTATGATTTATTTACTGTTCCAGCTATGGTGCCAAAAAACTGTGTGAGTGTTGGCAAAAAAAGTCTGAAGTGGATCCCATTTTTTGGTCAGCTGTATTGGTTGTCGGGTAATATTTTAATCGACAGAGCGAATCGTTCAAAAGCGGCAGGCACTATTTCTAAAGCAGCGGCTAAAATAAGACAAAAAGGCTTATCGGTGTGGATGTTCCCTGAGGGGACGCGCAGTTATGGTCGAGGCTTACTTCCCTTTAAAACTGGTGCGTTTCATACTGCAATGAGTGCAGAGGTGCCTATTGTGCCAGTATGTATGAACACAACCGATAAAACCATTAAACTAAATCGTTGGGATAATGGTACAATTTATATCGAAATGTTAGCCCCCATAGCACTTGATAACAGTATCAGTGCCCGTGAACATGCTAAAAGTGTGCACAGCATTATGGCTGCTAAAATAACAGAATTAGATGCTCAAGTGAGAGAGAAATAATGGAAAACTGGCGTGAAATAAGTGAAGACATCGTAACTTCATTACTTGAAGATGGTTCCGATCCGGAAATTCTTTATGAAGTAGAACACCACTTTGTATGTGAAGACTTTACTAAGTTAGAACAAGCTGCACTTGCTGCGTTTAAACTAGGTTACGATGTAGAAGAGCCAGCAGAACTTGAGCTTGAAGACGGCGAAAAAATTTGGAGCTTTGACATTGTTGTTGAAGCCGAATTAGATGTTGACGTTATAATGGAAGACGTTGATAAGCTTGCGCAGCTTGCGGTTGAATGTGATGTAGAATACGACGGTTGGGGCACTTACTTTCAAGAGTAATGGTGTCTAATGCAAAAGGCGAACAATAATGTTCGCCTTTTTTGTGTCTTGTTGGAGCTATGCTGTAATTACAGCCACTTTTTATTTTTAAAGTAAATACCAATGCCACCAGTCAAAACAACCAAAAAAACGACAAATGCAGTGAATGCATAGGGGCTGTCTGTCCCTGGTATACCGCCGACGTTGACGCCTAATAATCCAGTTAAAAATCCCAGCGGTAAAAATAAAGCCGCCACTACCGACATCACATACATACGCTGATTTAATTGCTCAGACACTTGGTTAGTAATGGTTTGTTGAATAACTTGCGCGCGCTCTATTGAGCTATCGAGCTCTTCTAAATAGCGAATAAGTAAGTTGGTGGTTTCATTTAACTTGGCTTTATTTTCGTCAAAAAGCCATGGGTAATGATGATTAACCATGTTGCTTAACGCTTCTTTTTGTGGTTTTAAGTACCGTTTTAGCGCGATTGTTTGACGGCGAAGTTGCGACAAGCCCTGGTTATCAAACTTTTTACTGGGTTCATCAATTTCTTCTTCAAACTCATCTAAGCTTTCATCTAGTTCATCTATTACCGTTTGCATACGTGAAGTGAGTTTCTGCGCTAATGTACACACCAGTTCAGAAATACTGCTTGGCCCCTCGTTATTATTTAATGAGGTTAGAATATCTTGCACTGATAATAATCGGCGCTTGCGGGTAGTGATCACCACATCTTTATTAATAAATAAGCGAATAGACACCATGTCTTCAGGGCTTTGTGCTGGATTTAAATTAATTCCACGTAAAAACAGCATATGGCCATTCGTTGTAGGAGTAATACGAGGGCGTGTTTCATCTGCGGTCAGTGATTCAAGTTCGTAGTCGTTTAACAGCCCGCAATTTTTTAACCAGTCAACGGCTTCTTTTTGACTGTAGTCCATATGCACCCACAGCTTTCCATCAGTGGGTTGCCATTGGCGTAATTGTTTACTGTTTTCTATTGGGCGAGCACCGCCTTGTTCATCAAGAATAAGCGCATGCAGTAAGCCGTTAATCATAATAATTTCTCATAAATGGTATATTTTTAATACAGTTGACTGTAATGTATTTAATTAAGTAAATAAAATTTAGCTTTACTTTGCGTATGTTAAATTGAGTTAAGCAACAAAAAATTGTTTTTTAGCCTATGGTTAAGTGCATCCGTTGAGGGTGCATTGTTAAACGAGTTAACTTAAAAGGTCAATCAAATCGGCTTATCGAGTAGATGAATTTATTTTGTTGGTATTTTGTTGGCTGTAGCGTATAAAACACTTTTTTTACTAAGGGCACATTTATGACGACAAAAATAACAGTTGGTTGGCGTGAGTGGTTAAGTTTACCCGAGCTAGGCATCGAGCAAATTAAAGCAAAAATAGATACTGGTGCGCGTACTTCCTGTATTCATGCAATTAATATTGAAGAGTACGAAGTAGATGGCGAAAAATGGGTTAAATTTACAGCCCAACCATTGCAAGAAGACGAGCAAACGCAAATTACCTGCAATGCCAAAGTTAAAAAGATGAAGTACGTCACCAGCTCTAGTGGCCAGAGAGAATTACGTTATTTTATTGAGACCACATTACATGCAGGCGAATATAGCTGGCCAATAGAAATAACATTAACAAGTCGTGCGTCAATGAAGTTTAGAATGTTGTTAGGGCGCACAGCAATGGAAAATCGTATAGTCGTTGATCCGGCTTTATCACATTTATTATAAGAATTCGTTGAGCAGCGTTAAGTGTTAACGTCATGCTTAACATCATTTAGTTAAGGCTTTAATGATGAAAATTGGTATTTTATCTCGTAACAAAAAATTATATTCAACGCGTCGTCTAATCGAAGCTGCTGAGGCGCGCGGACATGAAGTGAAAGTAATTGATGCGTTACGCTCTTACATGAACATAAACTCAGAACAACCTGAAATTCATTATCGTGGTGAAAACCTAAAAGATTTCGATGCTATCGTGCCACGTATTGGTGCATCGGTTACATTTTATGGTTGTGCTGTATTACGCCAATTTGAAATGATGGGTGTGTTCCCTGTTAATGAATCTGTGGCTATTTCTCGCTCTCGCGATAAATTACGTTCTTTGCAGTTACTATCACGTAAAGGTGTGGGTATGCCGGTTACAGGCTTTGCCAGCAAGCCAGATGACGTAAAAGATTTATTAGAAATGGTAGGCGGCGCACCGGTTGTTATTAAGCTACTTGAAGGCACGCAAGGTATTGGTGTGGTATTGGCTGAAACACGTAAAGCAGCTGAAAGTGTTATTGAGGCATTCATGGGTTTAAAAGCCAATATCATGGTGCAAGAGTACATTAAAGAAGCAGGCGGTGCAGACATTCGTTGTTTTGTATTGGGTGATAAAGTAATTGCTGCGATGAAACGCCAAGCGCAAGAAGGCGAGTTCCGCTCTAATCTTCATCGTGGTGGTAGTGCTACACTGGTGCGTATTACTCCAGAAGAGCGTAAAACAGCAGTTGCAGCGGCAAAAGCAATGGGCTTAAACGTTGCTGGCGTTGACTTACTTCGCTCATCTCGTGGTCCTTTGGTTATGGAAGTAAACTCATCGCCAGGCCTTGAGGGAATTGAAGTGGCAACAGGTAAAGATATAGCGGGTATGGTGATTGATTTCATCGAAAAAACGGCCTCAGTGAAAGGAACAGCAACACGTGGCAAAGGTTAAAATTAACCGTCCTTTTACCTTATTAGGTGAAAGTATTGGCGTAGGTGAGCGAAAAACACTGGCGCTGGAAGCTGCAAAGCTTTATACCCATTCTCCGCTTAATATCCCTATTGAAGTGGTCAATGGTGTAATGGAAGGCCCTGTCTTGATGGTTTGCGCCGCAATACATGGTGATGAGCTAAATGGTGTTGAAGTGGTGCGCCAATTACTGGCTAAAATCGACCCTAGCCAGCTACGTGGAACCCTTATCGCAGTGCCGATTGTGAATGTGTTTGGTTTTATTCATAAGTCGCGTTACTTGCCTGATCGCCGCGATATGAACCGAAGTTTTCCTGGGTCTGAGCGTGGCTCGTTAGCGGGTCGCATGGCGTATATGTTTTTTAACCAAGTCGCTGTGCACTGTACGCATATTATAGATTTGCATACGGGTGCGATTCACCGTACTAACTTACCGCAAATACGCGCTAATTTAGCCGATGAAGCAACAGCGCAAATGGCTAAGGCCTTTGGCACACCAGCAGTAATTAACGCGTCGTTACGCAATGGCTCGCTGCGAAGCGAAGCGGCCAATTTGGGTATACCCGTTATTACCTACGAAGCCGGTGAGGCGTTGCGCTTTGACCCGATTGCAATTGCAGCGGGAGTACAAGGGGTTGATTATGTTATGCGTCATTTAAAAATGATGCGTGGTAAGCGTCCTAAAAAGCTACCTGAGCCAGTTATTGCAGGTTCAACAAGTTGGGTGCGAGCTGAGGTTGATGGCATAGTAAGAGCGCAAGTATCGTTAGGTGAAAGAGTAATGAAAGGCCAAGTGCTTGCTTATATAAGTAGCCCGCTTGGCGACTCTGAACTTGAACTGCTTGCCCCACGTAGCGGTATTATTATTGGTCAGCAAACCATGCCACTAGTAAATGAAGGCGATGCCGTATTTCATATTGCTTACTTTGCCCATTCAAATAGTTTGGTAGAGCAACAGCTTGAAAGTTTTATTGGTGAAATAAGCGATTTAGACGATGAGCTGAAAACAGCTGAGCTAAATAACTAACCTATTAACAGCTACTAAAAAGCCGTTTTAGTTAATAAAACGGCTTTTTTTATGCAAAGTTTATGATTTTTTAGGGCCAATAATGCGTTTGATTTTAGGTGCTTTTGTTGGTTTTGGCTCTGTATTGAGTACTAACACGGGGCGGGTAACAAATAAGTTATTAGGGTAAATTACCCTATGTCCATCAACGTGTTCGAGTAATACGTTCATTAGTCCCATTTCAATAATGCGTCCTTCAATGGCATTGGCACCATCGACAATTCTAACCCAATAGCCAACTCGACAGTCATTTTGTATAAACATGAGTAAAAAAGCAGTTAAGTTACTTAATAATGACCAAGCGGCAAACAGCGCAACGCCTAACATGGCAAATAAGGAAGAGCCTAATACTAATAAACCACGCAGCTCTATTCCCCAAAAAACCAACACTAAGCACAACATAACAAAGGCGAGTATTATTTTTAATAGTAACTCTGCACGGTATTTTCGGTGTAAATCGATTTTACCTCGAATGGCTTTTTCGAGTAATTTTTTAGTTAGCTTTAACAGCAACGGAAAGCTTAAAAGGGCAATAATGGTTACGATTAATTTATATTGTGTGCCCACAAGCTCTAAAACAGTGATTAATTCCAAAACGTATTCTCACAATAATGATAGGCGCACAGTTTAACGTTTTAGCTTTGTGCGCAGTAGTGATTTAAAAAGAATTTTTGACGCTCAGTAGCCACTGTACCGAGTCAACATCGTTGTATTTATTTAGTGGCGCGGCAATATCAAGGTGGATCATGGTACCTGCATTGGCGCGACTTGGCGCAAGGCGTAAACCTAAACCCACATTTTTAAGTACAGGGGTATTTTCAACTTGATACAGGGTATTCGTGTCGTTGTTATACCATGCGCGGCCTACATCTAAAAAGGCTGCACCACCCACTTTAAATAGCTGTAGTAAATCATATTCCCAATAGTAGCGCTTTTCTAAGCTGACTAAAAAACTACGATCCCCATGTTGAAACTCCATAGGGTAACCGCGTAAACCGGTTTCTCCCCCTAGGGTAAGCTGTTTATCATTGGTGAGATTTTTTGCGTATTGCAGCCTGGCTTTTACATACCAAGACTGATCAATACTGGTATTTAAATAATATTGAATTTGGCTGGTGGTGATTAAGTTTTCAAGCTGTTTTTGTTCTTTATTCCAATAACCTTGAATATCAGCGTGAAAGCGCCACAGCGTATTATCGCCACTAAAATGTGCTTTGTTAAAGTTAAACGAGTAAATAGCGCGGCTATCGTCATTACTAATCGATTCATCAGAGTAACCCAACGTAGCTTTGATATTCCAACCTAAATTTAAATCCTCGGTACGATAAATACTGTCAAAGTTACGCACTTTTATAAAGTTATCTTCAAACCAATGGCCGCTTACATAAGGGTAACTAAGTTGCCTATTTTCAGCTAGCGGCACTGTGGTTTCATCTATGCTTTTAAATGTTTGTTGCTCATCAATATAACCAAGGCTTAAACGCTGTGTCCAATTATGACTAAGGGCTTTAGAGTGACCAAAAAACACCTGATTTAGATCGGAGGTTTGTTCAAACTCACTAAATTTTTCGCCCCTAAGGTAGAGGGCTTCTTCTCGCTGGGTCGAGTAACTCAGGGCACCATAACTATAAGGTGTATCAATAGCGTAAAACGGGTAAGTTAGCTCAATTAAGTGACTCTTGCCGTCACTATTGTCAGCATACTCTAAACGCCCTCTGTAGCGACTTGATAGGATATTTGGATCATCGTAAACAAATAAATAGCCATTACGATCACTGTCGGTTTTGCGGGCAAACGATAGTCGTTTACCCCACCCAAATAAGTTCGATTCGCGAAAGCCGATGCTTGATTTATTTTCGCCGCCACTGCGGCTAAAGCTAAGCTCTGGTAATAAAGTCCATAAATCGCGAGTCACCACGGTTACATCAACATCGCCATCGCAGTTTTCGTTGGCAACAATTTGTGCGTCATATAAATAGTTTTGTTTACGCAGTAGCCGCTCAGATTCCGCTAGCGTTTTTTGATTAAAAGTATCACCCGCTTTAAACAATAAAATGCTTTTAATAACCTCAGGCTCAGTTTGTATATGTGCACGATTAGCAAAGCGAAATAGTGCGTTGTTTTCAGCTTCAAGTTCGGTATTAAAAACATTAAGTTGTTTAAGATTAATTGAGGCAATTTTAGCGTTACTGTTTGCTGTGAGTGGTGGGGTTTGAGACTCGATTTGGCGACGCAAATTAATTTCATGAGTTTGCGATGAGTCATCATTTGGGCAGCTTTGGGCTAGTGGCGTTTCTTGCGCGCAAACGCTGAGCATAAACATACTCAAAATAGAAAGGCTAAAACAACTACGTGCAATCCATTTTCTATTTAGCATTGACCCTCTTTAGCGCTATTTTGCAAAATAAAACACTTACTCTTAGCTTACATCATTGTTATTAATATGTAAGTAAAAGTGCCAATTTAGTTTATTTTTTATAGCGATTATAAGGTATTAGCGGTAAATAGGTGTTGGCCTTAGCTTAAATAAAATGTTAACGCTGCCAATAGGTTGTCAGCATCTTGACCTTCGCCGTTAATCCATACACTTTGACTATAATGCTCAAAATTTAAATTAAACGTGTGGTTAGCATAGTTAAAACGTAGTTGATGACGATCAGCCCCAGCCGCAAATTCACTAATGCTAATTTCATCGCTGTGCAAAAAAAACGTTCCCCACAATTCAAAGTCTTCATCGTGCGGCAGCTCTGTTGGTTTAACAATAATACATTGATGTGTGTGATCGTATTCAAGTTCGGTCATAAGGGGCTTATTGCGTTGCTAGGTAATGTCGAATTGCGGTTAAAAACTCGCCGCCATATTTGTTTAATTTAGTAAAACCAACTCCCGACACTTTTAAAAACTCACTGTCGTTAGTAGGCATAAGCTGCGCCATTTCGGCCAGCGTTTTATCGTTAAATACCACATAAGGAGGCACGTCATCGGCATCGGCTAATTCTTTACGTAGTGCACGTAGGCGAGCGAATAGTTTTTTATCGTAATTAAACTGCGCTAATTTATCCTGATAAACGTGCTTAGCTTGTAGGCGTGGTTCAGCCAGTTGCAGCGCATACTCACCCTTTAAAATAGCGCGTGCGGCTTCAGTTAGCCGTAAAGATGCGCCCTGGGTTATATCTTGGCTTAATAGCCCTTGATGAATAAGTTGGCGTAAAATACTCAGCCAAAACTCACTGCTTTTATCTTTACCTATGCCATAGGTGCTGAGTTCATGGTGGTTGTTATCACGTATGCGACTAGTATTAGCGCCGCGCAATAACTCTACGATGTAACCTAAACCAAATCGTTGCTGTGCACGATAGACACACGAAAGTGCTTGTTGGGCAACCAGTGTGCCATCAAAGCTTTTTGGTGGATTTAAGCAAATATCACAGTTACCGCACGGCTCTCGTTGGTATTCACTAAAGTAGTTTAATAATATTTGACGTCTGCAGGTCTGCGCTTCGGCAAAACTGGCCATGGCATTAAAACGTTGTTCTTCTACTCGACGGCGTTGCTCATCGTCAATATCTTCAAAAAAGCGTCTAACCCGGCCTATATCTGCGGGGTCAAAATACATAATGGCTTCTGCAGCCAGTCCATCACGCCCAGCGCGACCTGTTTCTTGATAATACGCTTCAATACTTTTTGGAATGTCGTAATGCAGTACAAAACGCACGTTAGGCTTGTTAATTCCCATTCCAAAGGCAACAGTGGCAACCACAATTTGAATATCGTCACGGGCAAACCCGGTTTGCACAAATTGGCGCTGTTCGTTACTCATTCCTGCATGATAAGCCGCGGCATTGAGACCTGCATCAGCAAGTTTTTCAGCAATGTCATCAACCCGCTTGCGGCTGGTGCAATAAATAATACCGCTTTGACTTTTTTGCTCTTTTAAATAACGCAGTAATTGCACCATAGGTTTAAATTTTTCTTCTATGGTGTAACGAATATTGGGGCGGTCAAAGCTGCCGGTGTGAATATAAGGCTGCTGTAGCTTTAGTTGCTCAACAATATCAAAGCGAGTTGCTTTATCAGCGGTGGCAGTGAGTGCCATCATCGGCACATTTGCAAAGCGTTGTTTAAGCTCATTTAAACGAAAATAATGTGGTCTAAAGTCATGACCCCAGTGAGAAACACAGTGTGCTTCATCAATAGCAAACAAGCTGACATTTAAATGCGATAACCGCTCTAAAAATTCTCTTTGCAGCACTTTCTCAGGGGCAACATAGAGTAATTTTATAAGCCCCTGATGCAACTGCTGATAGACTAGCTGCTGTTCTTCACGCGCTAAGCTGTTATTTATGTAAGCGGCTTTGACGCCTAGAGCTTGTAACTGAGTTACTTGATCTTGCATTAAAGAAATGAGCGGAGAGATAACAATGGTTACCCCCTCTAATACTAGCGCGGGTATTTGGTAACACACCGATTTGCCACCACCGGTAGGCAATAATACTAACGAGTCTTGGCCATTAATTGCAGCATCAATTACTGCACTTTGACCGTCGCGAAATTCACTGTAACCAAACACTTGTTTGAGTACAGTTTCGGGTTTACGCACCAGCGTATTGGGAGAGGGAGTTAGTGTATTCATCGGCGCTATTTTAGTGGTTTTTTGTCAGGATGTCTTTAGCTTTCATTACTTGGTGTAAACATAGGTAATGATAATCGAGGAGGTTACAACAGCTTAAAGTTGTGCTTTACTCATCGTACCACCTTAAAACATAGAGAATAATAATGAATAAAAAAATGTTGATTGAACAAGTTGGGGCGTTGTTTGTAAATAATATGCCTTTTAACCAGTTTTTAAAAATAGCGGTGGAGTCGCTTAGTACTGAACAAGCTAAAATCTCCTTTCCTTGGCAAGATGTGTTAATAGGCAACCCCGCGCAAAAAATTCTCCATGGCGGGGTTATTTCGGCAGTACTTGATAATGTGGGTGGAATGCTTGCTGCCGCCAGCGTTATAGGAAAACTAGACGATGCAGATTTACCCAGTGTACATAAAAAGCTAGCCACACTGGGGACCATAGATTTACGCACCGACTATTTACGCCCAGGTAAAGGCGAGGTGTTTATTGCTAGTGCTAAACTGATTCGCTCAGGAAATAAAGTATGCGTGTGCCGAATGGAGTTGCACAACGAGCAGTCAGTACAAATTGCTTTTGGAACGGGCACGTATTTAGTTGGCTAAAAAGTGAGAGGGGGTTAAACTTACGGCCTTTTAAATCACCAAGTGGTTACTATGTCGATTGATACCGAGCAGCGAAAGGGCGCCATTTTTGCCTGCCTCGCTTTTTTTATGTGGGGCCTAGCACCTATTTATTTTAAGATGATCCAACATGTGTCAGCATTTGAAATTTTAATGCACCGTGTTATTTGGTCAGTGGTGTTTCTTATTGTGGTAGTGAGTGTGCTGAGCTACTGGGATAAAATTAAACGCATTTTAATCCAACCTAAACTTATTTTAATGTTAGTTGTTACCTCTACCTTACTGGGATTTAACTGGGGGTTGTTTATATGGGCCATTAATAACAACCACATGCTAGATGCCAGTTTAGGCTATTATATTAATCCTTTGTTAAACGTACTGCTTGGCATGGTGTTTTTAAACGAGCGGTTACGTAAGTTGCAAGGTGCTGCTGTTGCCTTAGCTTTTACGGGCGTGTTGTTACAGCTAATTAGCTTTGGCTCATTTCCAGTGGTGGCTTTTTCGTTAGCGACATCTTTCGCGTTATATGGCTTATTACGTAAAAAGCTACAGGTTGATGCTTTGCCTGGGATTTTAATCGAGGCATTAATATTATTACCAGTGGCACTGACCTATTGGTGGTTGATGGTGCCGACCGAAACGTCAAATTTACCAGCGAATGATTGGCTAACTAATACATTGTTAGTGAGTGCGGGCATAGTGACTACGCTGCCATTGCTATGTTTTACTGGCGCGGCTAAGCGATTGCAATATACAACACTTGGGTTTTTTCAGTACATAGGCCCTAGCTTAATGTTTATTTTAGCGGTGGTGTTTTACGGTGAAGTGTTTGATGCTGAACGGGTAATTACCTTTGCGTGCATTTGGAGTGCACTGGCTATTTTTAGTTGGGATTCATACCATCAGTCGCGTAAACGTAGAAAAGCAGCCATTGTCGCCTCAGGTGTGGTTTAGTTAAACTAAACCACTTTATTACGCCCCGACTCTTTGGCTTTGTAGAGATTTAAGTCGGCTTGTTTTAATAACTCGTCAATCTGATAGGTTTTACTATGGCTGAAGCCTATCGACAGCGTGAACTTGATGTTTGCTTGGCTAAATTCATGGCTGTTAAGCTCAATAAAAAGTCTGAAACTTTCTAGTCGTTTTAGTGCTTCTTGTTCGGTCAGTTCAGTAAAAAACACCGCAAATTCTTCTCCGCCTAAACGCGCAACCAATTGATTTTCGAAGTACTTATTAAAACACACCGCAAGCCCTTTAAGCACTTCATCGCCGGCATCATGGCCATAGGTATCGTTAATCGCTTTAAAATGATCAATATCAAGCATCGCTAACATGGCTGGTGTTTCTGCCTTTTTTAACTGCTTTAACGACTTATTAGCCTCTTCGAAAAAGTAACGACGATTAGGAAGTTTAGTTAAATAGTCGGTATTGGCTTGTCGCTTTATGGTGGCTATGTGTTCTAGCATATCGACGTTTTGGCTTAACCGGCAGTAAAACTCTTCACTATTAAAAGGTTTATACAAATAATCATTTGCCCCATTTTTTAGAAATAAGGCAGATAAATTAGACGACGTAGCACCTGAAATTCCAATAATAGCTTTTTCGTCATTAGTGTAAATCCGCCTAATTTCATTGCACAGCTCAACACCGCCCATGTTAGGCATTTCTTTATCGGTAATAATTACAGCAATATCTGGCGTATTTTCAAGCTCTTTGAGCGCCTCTATGCCATCGGCTGCTTGTAATACTTGGTATTTATGACGTGTTAATAAACTACATATGTATTGGCGTGTTGACGCTGAATCATCAACAACCAGTACTTTTACCTGTTTATTGCGAGGTAGGCGGTAAAGTTGCTTTTCTAAATATTCATAAGCTTGTTTATTGCCTTTGATAATGTAATCAATAATAGGGTATTTTTCGACGGTGTCGCGAGTTTGTTTATCAATATTGCCCGTCATAACTATGGTGGGGATATCTGCTGCAACCGTGCAGGGAACCGCTTCCCCTCGCGGGGCATCAGGCAATATAAAATCAACGACCGCGCAAAAGTAAGTGTGCTCACTTATTAGCTCTTTAGTCTCAGCCAGCGACTGAGCGATATCAACCTCGTAGCCCGCTTTTTGCGCGATATGCTTTTGCACTCGCGCAATTGCGGGTGTGTCTTCAACAATAAGTATTCTGTGCGTCACGTAACAGCCCTGTTTAAAATTTTGCAAAAGTGTTTGCTTATACAAGTTGTAACTGCTAAAACGCCAAAAAGCAACTATTGTAATGACTTATAAATTGTCAGCCTCAGAATAATAATCTTGGCTGATTGGTGTTGGCCCTGAAATTTTTGAGCGACCAAATAATGTATGAAATTTTGTTTTGCAGGTTGTTAACTTTAAGTATTTAACCCATGCTCGCTCAATGGGGTTACTTGGCTCAATTATGCCACTGACCGCATTTACAAATTGTTGCTGATATTCGTTTTGTGGCTCAATTGTTTTGTTATACAGACTTTTTAAAACAACACCGTGCTGTTCTAAAATACTTGCCTCTAACAGGGTAAAATGTCCGCTGCGGCTAAATCCGCGTGGAAAGTTTTGATCATCATAAAACTGACGTTGACTAACAAATGCTTGACGAAGTAGTGAAATATCATTGCTCATAGCTGTACCCTCATACCAATTATTAGCTGGAGTATGGGACATAATTGCTATTTTTTTAAACAAAAAATTTTTATCGTGAGGATAAAAAATTGGACATAGATTTATTAAAAACATTTGTCGAAGTGGTGCGTACTCGCCATTTTGGTAAAGCGGCAGAAAACCTATACATAACGCAGTCTGCGGTGAGTTTTCGAATTCGTCAATTAGAGCAGGGATTAGGCGTAAATTTATTTATTCGCCAGCGTAATAATATACAACTAACGGCCCCTGGTGAGCGCTTATTACCGCATGCGCAAATGATTATTACCGGTATGCAAAGAGCCAAAGTAGATGTTGCACTTGCAGATAATATGCATAAGCAAATAAGCTTAGCAGGGACTCCTAATATTTGGGATGCTTTTTTACAGTTTGGTATTACAAATATTGTATCGGCTATGCCTGGTGTATCGCTGGTGGCAGAAGTGAAAGCGCAACAAGAGAGTACTCGATTACTACTAGAACGCACCCTTGATCTCGCCATTTTATTTGATCCGCCAAAAGTGGATGAACTCGTGGTTGAACGAATTTGTGAACTACCTATTATTCCGGTGAGTGGTTACGACACCGCAACAGGCGATAACTTCTTTGATAATCAATATGTGTATGTTGATTGGGGAACCACGTTTTCTCTTTGGCATGCGCGTCAGTTTACTGGTAAAACGCCGCCTTATTTTAGAACTAGCACTGGTCGTATAGCGCTTGATTTAATACTGCAATGCGGTGGTAGTGCGTTTATTCCACAAGTATTAGTTAAAGATCATTTGGAAAAAGGCGAACTTTTTCATGTTAAAGGGGTAGAAAATACCTCAAGAGATGTATTTGTTGCCTATCATAGAGATAACGAGCAGAAAGAGTTAATTGAAACCTTAGTTAATTTGTTGTCGCAAATGACACCGAGTTTATTGAAACAAAGTAAGTAGTGATCAGGCCGTATTTTAGTTACATGTTATTTTGATTTCATAATTAATGCAGTTTTATTAACTTAAAAAGACAAAAATATGTCGTTTGTAATATTTTTGTCATTTAGTGGTGACACACTGCTGCTGTTTTAAAAATTAGCCTATTGTGATTATCGAGGAAATAACATGAAATTTGTAAAATCGAGCTTGTGCTTAGCCTTACTTAGTGGTTTATCTTTTAATGCGCTTGCAGAAGTAGATATTTACGGCAAAGCGAATGTAACCGTTCAGTCATCTGATGATGGTGAAGGATCGTTTACTGAAATTAAAAGTAATGCATCTCGTTTTGGACTTAAAGGGTCTGAAAAAATTTCAGACGGCTTAGAAGCTGTTTATAAGTTTGAATTTCAGGTTGATGTGTCGGACGCTGACTCAAAAGGCGATAAAGATAATATTTCAGCACGTAATCAATATGTAGGTTTTAAAGGTTCATTTGGTCAGGTAGTAATAGGCCGTAACGATACAGCGCTAAAGCAGGCGCAAGGTAAACTTGATTTATTTAATGACCTTGAAGGTGATATTAAAAACACTTTTAAAGGTGAAAACCGCTTAGGTAACTCAGTATCTTACGCTTCAAACAGCTATGAAGGCTTTAAAGTATTAGCTTCATTTATTGCAGAAGATGATAAAGATGCCAAAAATGGTTACTCAGTGGCATTAACTTACGGTGATGCTGGCCTTAAAAAGAGCGCTGTATATGCTGCTGTTGCTGCTGATAGTGAAGTAAATGGTTACGACGTATTACGTGCAACAGTTCAAGGTAAAATTGAAGACTTTAGACTTGGTGCAATGTACCAAACACAAGAAAAAGTAGACGGTAGCGCTGAAGCTGACGGTTACTTAGTGAATGCAGCTTACCTAATGGGTAGCAACACTTTTAAAGTGCAATATCAAACAATGGATTTTGATGACAGCGATGATAAAAGTGCAGTATCGGTAGGTGTTGATCACAAGCTAAACAAAAATCTTAAGGTGTTTGGCTTTTACTCAAGTTTTGATATGGACAACAACGTTGACCAAGATTACCTAGCTTTAGGTATGGAATATAAGTTTTAACTAATACTTAGTTAAAACACTCCCTTTTAACCGCACTCAGTTGAGTGCGGTTTTTTTTGCTTTAAATTATTTACTTATCTGCGCATAATAGCCAAGCATTTGGAATGAGGTGAAACTCCTCAACTATTCCCGTAACTGTGATCAGTTTTACTGTAAGTCAGATACAAGTGCCTTAAAACTTCATATAACGAGCGGGTTAACTCATTTTCTTTTTAGTACTTGTTGTACTGAGTGTGGGTTTTTCCTGCCTAGGATAATTTTTTGCACACTCAAACCTCTAAACAAACAGCGCTTTTAACCGTAAATAATGTCTCTTGGCGAGTGGGTAATACCTTAATCCTTAAGCATATTAATGTGAGTATTGAGCGTGGCAAGTTTGTTGGCTTAATTGGTCCTAATGGTGCGGGAAAATCGAGTTTACTGCGTTGCTTATATCGATTTAATCAGCCATCAGCAGGCGAGGTTAAATTTAATAATACCGATATTTGGCAACTAAAAAGCGAAGACTACGCTAAGCAGGTTGCTGTTGTGCTACAAGAAACACCGTCGCAATTTAACCTTTCGTTATTCGACGTGGTTGCGTTAGGGCTTACGCCACATAAAACTTTATTTAGTACGACGACTCAAGCGGATAAACAAAAAATAGCTCAAGCTATTAGTCACGTGGGGCTTGAATCTCATAGCACTCAACTATTTGATTCGTTGTCAGGCGGTGAAAAGCAACGAGCCTTTATTGCCCGCGCTATTGTGCAGCAACCACAACTTCTTATTATGGATGAACCGACTAGTCACCTTGATGTGAAATATCAAATTCAACTTATGGAGTTGGCTAAATCTTTAGGGATTACGGTATTTGCGTCATTTCATGACTTAAATTTAGCCGCAGCAATGTGCGATGAGTTAGTGGTTATTAAAAATGGAAAAGTTGTTGATGCAGGTAAGCCAAGTAGCGTGGTCACTGAGCAGATGCTGGATGAGGTGTTTGGTGTTTGTGCTCAAGTGAGCACTCACCCTCAAGCAACAATCAAAGGTGAGGCTATTCCTCATATTACTTATTATTATGGATACCAATAATATGACGGCCTTTTCTAACCACGCCGTTGCATTAATCGCTGCGCTATTATGCGCACTATTGAGTTTATTTATCGCACTAAGTTTTGGTGCGGTACCTACGTCGCTCGCAGATGTATATCAAAGCTTAACCTTTTCAAACGAGGCTTCATTTACCAGTCGTATTATTATTGAATTAAGAATGCCACGTACTTTGCTGGCTTTTTTAGCCGGGAGTGGCTTAGCGATTGCAGGTTTAATACTACAAACAGTCACCCGTAACCCCTTAGCAGATCCTTATTTATTTGGTATTTCGTCCGGCGCTTCATTAGGTGTGGTTATACTAATGTCTTTTGTGGGAGCTGGGGCGGGTATTGCGCTATCTGGGGCGGCATTAATCGGTAGTTTAGTGGCGATGGGATTATTAATTTTAATTGCTGGCAGCCAGCGTAATGCCCAAGTTGAATCAATGTTATTGGCGGGGGTAGCCTTATCATTTTTATTTAGTGCTTTTACTAGTTTGTTACTTTATTGGAGCGATCCACAAGCAGTCGCGGCTATTTTATTTTGGACTTTAGGTAGTTTTGCTAAAGCACAGTGGCAGTCGCTGCTATTACCTGTCTTAGTCATTATAGTCTGTACAATAATCATGTTGGGTTTTAGGCGTCAGCTTAATGCCATGTTGTTAGGCGATGAAAGTGCGACAACGCTTGGCGTAAGAGTGCATCGTTTTAGAATTTTAATGCTTATTTTAAGCTCGTTGATCACGGCCGTGTTAGTTGCTAACTGTGGCGGAATTGGCTTTGTTGGCTTAATGGTGCCACACATAGTGCGCTTTTTTATCTCTCAAGGTAGCCGCGTTGGATTATTAATGACCGGATTAGTTGGGGGAATATTTATGGTGTGGGTCGATGTGCTTGCTCGTTCACTATTAAGCAACCAAGAGCTGCCAATTGGGGTGATCACGGCGGCTATCGGCAGTCTATTCTTTTTAAGTATATTGTATTTTCGTAAGCGTCAGCTGGTGGTTCAATAATGAAAACACTAATGGTACAAGGCACTACCTCAGATGCGGGTAAAAGTACCCTGGTTGCAGCACTTTGCAGAGTATTTGCTAATCAAGGTGTTAATGTTGCGCCGTTTAAACCGCAAAATATGGCGCTTAATAGTGCCGTAACGCATGATGGCGGTGAAATTGGTAGAGCACAAGCATTACAAGCCGTTGCGGCAAAAGTAGCACCTGAAATAGACTTCAACCCGATATTACTCAAACCCAATAGTGATACCGGCGCGCAAGTTATTATTCATGGTAGGGCTATTAGCAATATGGAAGCCGACTCTTACCATGACTATAAAAAAGTGGCTATGGAAGCGGTATTAACCTCGCATAATCGTTTAGCTAAACGCTTTGACTTATTGTTGGTTGAAGGGGCTGGTAGCCCAGCTGAAATTAACTTACGCGCAAACGATATCGCCAATATGGGCTACGCCGAAAAGGTCGATTGCCCGGTTATTATTATTGCCGATATTGATAAAGGGGGTGTGTTTGCTCACCTAGTAGGAACTTTGGCGCTATTAAGCGAGTCAGAGCAAGCACGGGTAAAAGGCTTTGTTATTAATCGTTTTCGTGGTGACATTAGCCTATTACAAGGCGGGTTAGATTGGCTTGAAGAGTACACAGGTAAACCTGTGTTAGGGGTGTTACCCTACCTACACGATTTAGCTCTTGATGCCGAAGATGCCGTTGCCATAGATAATAATGTGACCGAAGCCAGCATTAATATTGCGGTACTGCTGGTGCCTCATATTAGTAACCACACTGATTTTGATGCACTGCGATTGCACCCAAATATAAATATAAACTATGTGCGTCATACTCAAGCGATTCCATCCGTTGACTTAATCATTATGCCTGGCAGTAAAAATGTACTTAGTGATTTGGTATTTTTAAAAAATGAAGGCTGGGATCAGCAAATTAAACGCCACTTACGTTATGGTGGCAAAGTACTGGGTATTTGCGGCGGTATGCAAATGTTAGGTAATACTATTAGCGACCCCAATGCGGTGGAATCATCATTAGGGCAAATGGCTGGGTTAGCACTTAGTGATTTTGATACCACATTAGGTGAACAAAAAGTGCTAAGCCAAGTAAACGCCACTATTAGTTTAAACCAGCAGCAGGTTGCTTGTCAGGGTTATGAAATACATGCTGGGATCAGTAAAGGTAAGGCGCTCAATAAACCACTTATTCACTTTAATAAACACCCCAATGGCTTTACTACGGATGGTTTTATTAGTGACGATAATGCCATTGCCGGTACTTATTTACATGGCTTGTTCGACAACGCAGCTACTACGGAGCTGCTATTAAAGTGGCTAAAACCAGACAGTGACATTAATGCCATCAGCATTAATGAGCATCGCGAACGCCAGTTAGAACGGCTCGCTGATATGTGCCAAACACATTTAAATATTGAACAAATTATTAAAATTTACCAAGGACATAACAATGACTGAATCAACAAACGACAAGCACCAACAGCGCCAGCAAAAAGTAAAAGAACAAGTTGATGCTCGAGTAGCAGCGGCACAGCAAGAAAAAGGCATTTTTCAGGTTATTACTGGTAATGGCAAAGGTAAATCAACCTCTGGTTTTGGTGTGGTTACACGCTGTGTTGGCCATGGTAAAAAGGCCGCGGTATGTCAGTTTATTAAAGGTACATGGGAATGTGGTGAGCGTAATTTACTACAAGGAGCTGGAGTTGAATTTGCTGTTATGAACACAGGTTTTACTTGGGATACGCAAAATAAAGAGGCTGATACTGCGGCAGCACAAGCAACATGGCAAGAGTCAAAGCGGATGCTAAGCGACAGCAGTATCGATGTGGTATTACTCGATGAGCTCACCTATATGGTGACCTATGGCTATATCGACCTTGAGGAAGTGGTTGCTGCAATTAACAACCGACCTGCAATGCAATCGGTAATTATTACTGGCCGTGCTGCGCACCGTACCTTAATTGAGCTGGCCGATACCGTAAGTGAAGTGCGTAATGTAAAGCATGCGTTTGAGTCGGGCGTAAAGGCACTAAAAGGCTTTGATTACTAATGTTAAAACGCATTATTCTTGGGCTGTTATTGTTTGCTGTTTATGTACCTCAAGTCTTAGCCGACAAGCCGCTTCGTATTGTGGCTTTGGCACCACACATAGTCGAAAATTTATATGCCATTGGGGCGGGTGATCTAATAGTGGGCACGCTGGATTACGCAGATTACCCACAAGAGGCGACTAAAATTGAGCGTATCGGCGGCTATAATGGCATTTCTATCGAAAAGTTACTCATGCTCAAGCCTGACATGGTCATTGCGTGGAAAAGCGGTAATCAGGCAGAAGATTTGGCACAAATTAAGCGACTAGGGATTGAATTGCATTTAAGTAATCCACGCTCTATTGAAGGCGTTGCTAAGGAAATACTAAAATTAGGTCAATTAACCGGTCATATTGAGCAAAGTAAAAAAGTAGCTGAGGCATTTACAGTTAAGCTCAACGCAATTAAAGCCGCGCAGCATAATAAAACCATGCTTACTGGGTTTTATCAGCTGTGGCCAGAGCCTATGATGACGGTATCAAAAAATACATGGATAAATCAGTTAATCGAAACCTGCCAAGTAACTAATGTATTTGCCGACAGCGACACAGATTACCCACAAATCAGCATTGAAAACGTAATAGTCACCAAGCCACAAATTATTATTATCCCTAATGAAAAGTCAAAACGGGTAATACCCACAGTAAATTGGCAGCAATGGCCTGAAGTTCCCGCGGTTAAATATGAGCAATTTATTAGTGTTAACGCGGATTTATTACATCGTTTTTCCCCTAGAATGCTTGATGGATTAGCACAAATGTGTGACAAAGTTGAGGTATCTAGAGAACTTATTAAGAGTCAATTATGAGTAACTGGTCATCTTTTTTAAATCACGAACTTAGTCAAGTATATATGCAGCAAACCCTTGAATATGTTGCAAATAAACGATCAAACGGTATTGCTGTGTATCCACCAGAACCACAGGTGTTTAGCGCATTTGATGCAACTCCACTTAGCGATATCAAAGTGGTTATATTAGGTCAAGACCCTTACCATGGAGAAGGGCAAGCGCATGGCTTGTGCTTTTCAGTATTGCCTGAAGTTAAAAAGCTCCCGCCTTCACTTAAAAATATTTATAAAGAGTTAGTGACGGACATTAATGGTTTTATTACGCCAGAGCATGGCTATTTACAAAGCTGGGCAGATCAAGGTGTGTTTTTGCTTAATACCGTATTAACAGTAGAGCAAGGGCAAGCCCATTCCCATAAACATTTAGGTTGGGAGCAATTTACCGATAACGTAATTACTCATATAAATGAGCATTGCCAAGGAGTGGTGTTTATTTTTTGGGGCGCACATGCACAAAAAAAAGGTAAAAGTATTGATCGCCAGCGCCATCATGTATTGTCTGGACCGCACCCTTCACCGCTTTCAGCGCATCGCGGCTTTTTTGGCTGTCAGCACTTTTCAAAAACCAATGAACTGTTAATAGCGCAAGGAGCGCAGCCCATTAATTGGCAAGTATAGGGTAATTGGTATTAAAAAAGGCTTTCATAAATGAAAGCCTTTTTAGTTGCTGTTGTTGATTAAAACTCTAATTCATCAATAGCAATACTATCAGCAAAATAGTCGAGCTCCTGTAGTTCTTTGCGCAAACGTTGCTTATCTTTTATTGCTTCTATTTCGCGCCATTTTCTTTTTTTATTTTTTTGAGAGGTTTTTTTCGATGTATCAGAACCTTCTAATATCTCTATTATTTCGTTTAGGCTATCCATTGATTATCTCCTATTGACCACTTTTTGAACCTCGGCAGTATCTATACCATAGCTATTAATAAAATAGAATATAAATGTGACGAAACTGTTACTGGTGGGTGGTATTTTGATGAAGATCAATACAAAAAGAACGTAAATGGGGACAAGTCGAGTATTTAAAGTAAATCGCAGACATAAAAAAACGCCGCTAAAAGCGACGTTTTTAAACTCATTAAACAGCGATTAGTTACATCGCTTTAAAGCGTGCTTCTAGTTGCTCTTGCGCATCTGCAAATGAGCGAATACCTTCAGCTAGTTTTTCAGTCGCCATAGCGTCTTGGTTATGTAACCAACGGAACTGTGCTTCGCTAAGTGGCTCAGGTTTTGGCTCTTTAGCAATATCGCTCTCTAGTAAGTACTCTTGTGCGTCTTCTAAATTACCTAGCTCTTCTAAAAGATTAGGACTAATTGTTAGCTTATCGCAGCCTGTAAGGGCAATAATTTCACCGGTGTTACGAAAGCTTGCGCCCATAACAACAGTTTTGTAATCGTGACGCTTATAAAACTCAAAAATACTACGCACCGATTGTACACCCGGGTCTTGAAGCGGGTCGGTTGGTTTTTCCATACCGTTTGCTACGTGCCAATCTAAAATTCGGCCAACAAATGGCGAAATTAAAAATACGTTTGCATCAGCACAGGCGCGCGCTTGGGCATCGCTAAATAAAAGCGTTAAGTTACACTTAGTGCCTTCTTTTTCTAACTGTTCTGCGGCTTTAATGCCTTCCCAAGTAGAGGCAACTTTAATTAAAATCTTGTCTTTGCTTACACCTTCTTTCTCGTAAAGGCTTAGTAAAGTATGTGCTTTATTAATTGTTGCTTGGGTATCAAATGATAAACGTGCATCAACTTCAGTAGAAATATAACCCGGTACAATTTCACTAATTTCTTTACCGAGTAATACTGCAAAATAGTCACAAGCCAGCTCTAGTTGTTTTGCAGGCTGTTGCTCGGTTTCTTTAGCGTATTGCCATGCTTTATCTAGATAAGGTTTGTAAGCTTCAATCTCGCTCGCTTTTAAAAGCAGCGATGGATTGGTAGTCGCATCTTCAGGTTGATGTTTTTTTATGGCTTCTATATCGCCCGTGTCGGCCACGATAGAAGAGTGTTGTTTAAGCCTTTGTAGAGCGCTAGTCATTTGCTTTTCCTCATTCCAAGCAAGTTAAAAGAAAATCTAAACTACCTTAATATAGCTATACTGCAACAGTGTGACAATGCTTGATAGGTCTTATGTCCTTATCAATGAAAAAACGGTAACGGTTGAGTTTTAGGTAGGATAATTTTAAACAAAACGTGCTTTTCGTCTCATTTAATGTTGAAATTGACATTAAATAATTTACAAGTCAATAGCTAACTATGATCACTGTTATTTCACCAGCAAAGAATCTTGATTACGACACGCCACCCGCAACAGATAAGTTCACTCAACCTGAATTACTTGAGCACAGCGAAGCGCTCATGAAAGTATGCCGTGAACTAACTCCTGCGCAGATTGGTAGTTTAATGAAAATTAGCGATAAGCTCGCGGGCCTTAATGCAGCGCGTTTTAGTGAGTGGGCGCAACCGTTCACTACCGATAACGCTAAACAAGCGGTGCTTGCCTTTAATGGCGATGTATATGGCGGTTTAGATGCCGACACCCTAACGGCTAAGCAACTTGATTATGCTCAAGAGCATTTACGTATACTCTCGGGTTTATACGGATTATTAAAACCGCTTGATCTAATGCAAGCCTACCGCCTAGAAATGGGTACAAAGCTTGAAAACAGCCGTGGTAAAAACCTATATGAGTTTTGGGGCAGTATTATTGCTAATAAACTTAACGACGTTTTAGCGGCACAAGATGCACAATACTTAGTTAATTTAGCGTCTAACGAATACTTTAAAGCGGTAGATAAAAAAGCGCTTAACGCACACATTATTACCCCACACTTTAAAGACTGTAAAAATGGCCAATATAAAGTGATTAGCTTTTACGCTAAAAAAGCGCGCGGCATGATGGCACGTTACATTATCGAAAACCAAGTCACGCAACTAAGTCAGCTTAAAGAGTTTACCGTAGCCGGTTATTACTTTAGCCCAGAGGCAACCACTAAAGAACTTGAACCGGTATTTTTGCGCGAAGAGCAAAGCTAAATTTAGCGCTATTTGCAGCTAAACACATACCCAAAAAGCTATGCATTGCATGGCTTTTTTTATACTGGCGCTATTTTTGCAAACCTTAGGTTATTAATAGAAACTAAGGTATAGAATAAATGCTCTCAATTCCCTCAATTACAGAAGCCGAAAAACTTATAGAAGAGAAGCTCGGTGGCTGGTTTGATGTTGTTATAAGTCATATCCCAAACTTTATCGTTGCAGTAATTATTGCGATTATATTTTCATTTATAGCCCGCCTTGCAGGCAAAGGAATGAAAAAAGTATTGCGTCGCTCCCTCGACTCTACTCAAATTGCCGACTTAATGGCCTCTATATTTAAAGTTATTGTTTTGAGTGTTGGGGTCTTTATTGCCCTTGATTTTATGGGTTTAAAAAGTACCGTTACGTCATTGCTTGCGGGTGCAGGTATTGTTGGTCTCGCTATTGGTTTTGCTTTTCAAGATATGACCGAAAACCTAATTGCGGGTATTGCCATGGGTATTCGCAAACCGTTCAAAGCGGGTGATGTTATCGAGACCGATAATGTATTTGGTTCAGTGCATTCAATTAACTTGCGCAACACGCTAATAGAGAGCTTTTACGGGCAGTTGATACTGGTTCCTAATAAAATACTATTTAGAAATGTACTGCGTAATTACAGCACTTTAGGAGTCAGAAGAATAGAAGTACCAGTAGGTATTTCTTACGCCGATGACATAGAGAAAGCCAGTGAGGTCATAGTCGATAAAATTAACCAACTTGACTTTGTGATCCGTAAAAATGAGACCGCGGTATACGCAGAGGGCTTTGGTGATAGCAGTATAAACTTACTGGTATGGTTTTGGATTAAATACCCTGGCGAGCCCGATTTTATGACGGTGCGTCACAAAGGGGTTGTGGCTGTTAAGCAAGCGCTCGATGCGGCAGATATAAGTATTCCGTTTCCAATTCGTACCCTTGATTTTGGTATTAAAGGCGGTGAAAAGCTCGATGCCATGATAAGCGATAAAATAAGCCACCACTCGGCTAAAAAGTGAAAGCAAGGACAACAATAGATCAAACTAGATTGAGTAAATTGAGTGGGAAATAATTTCCCACTTGCAGCGCGTTTTTACATTGCCTGCTGCGCTGCACTCTTTTATGTAAGCCATTATTTAAATTTATTTTTATGCAGATATTTATTTTGCACAATAAAAAACGCAGCGTGTTTAAGCAACACGCTGCGCTTACTAAAAATTTAATTCACAAAGGTCAACAGACCTTAAATAATAGCGATATTATTTTTAATGCGTTTAACCCCATCCATATTTTCTAAAAACTTTTGTGCAAGAGCACGCTCAAAACCGTTTTTAGCTTCGCCTTTGAGTTCAACGTCACCGTTATTAACGCGTACGTTTAAATTTTCTAATTCTAAATTTGGATTAGTACGTAACTCATGAGTAATAGATTGTTGTAAATTAGGTTGTGTGGCCACACTACTCACTACTGCTAAATGCGTTGCTGCACTGACGTTAAAAGCAGAGGCTAATAAAAATAAACAACAAAACGAAATAAAACCGATAGTAAATTTAATGCGACCCATAACTATATCCTTAGTGTGTTACTAAAAAGCAACGCCGTTACTCGGCGTTTTAATACTCATATACTGTTAGGGGTTACAAGTTTCATTCCAAATTTAACCAATTGAAATTATTGGTTATTTTGTTAAGTGGTTATTCAGCTAAGTAGTTTTTACATATTACTTTGAATTGCTTACTCACTGTTTTAATAAAATTAATATAAGTCATAAAAAAGCCGACAGACGTCGGCTAAATTAAACAAGTTAGAAAACAAAGGTTACTTTTTCTTTTTAACCTTGGCTTTTTTCTTTGCTTTCATTTTTACTGGATCTTTACGCTTTTTAACCGGTGGCTTAGCTTCTTTATGCTTCGGCTCTAATCCTTTAAATACACGGCGTTTAAGCTTCTGCTCTATGTAACGTTCAACCTTATAAAGAATACCAATGTCGTGCGCTTCAATTAGTGAAATCGCTATGCCTTTTTTACCTGCACGACCTGTACGGCCAATACGGTGTACGTAAACATCTGCAGTGCGCGGCATATCAAAGTTAATTACATGGCTTATGTCCGCTACATCAATACCGCGCGCAGCGACATCGGTTGCTACCAAAATGCGAGTTTTGCCACTGTGGAAATTTTCCATCGCTTTCATGCGTTTATCTTGTGGCATTTCACCACGCAGCCACGCAGCTTTAACGCCGTTATTGGTTAGTTCACCAATAAGGGTTTCAAGACGCTCACGGGTTTTTACAAACACAATCGCTTTACTAACATCAGGGCCATTTAAGGTGTTAACTAATAGCTCAAGTTTATGATGGTAATCGTCGGCTAAATGAACCCATTGGTGTATTTTAGCTTTTTCTTTGCGTGATGATTCGGCTTCAAGTAGAGCAGGGTCGTTTAAAATACGCTCAGCAAATAATTCTACGCTGTCACCTTCAAGGGTGGCTGAGAATAAAAAGCACTGACGGCGATTTTTAGCTTCATCACAAATACGCAGCATTTCTTTACGAAAACCCATGTCGAGCATGCGGTCTGCTTCATCAAGAATGAGCATTTCTACGTTTTCTGCGTGGAAGTTTTCGGTTTCCAAATACTCCATTAAACGCCCAGGTGTGGCGATTAAAATGTCGTTATTATTTTCAAAAATTTCTTTATGTGTACCGTAGTTTATACCACCGGTAACCACCCCAATTTTTAAGTGGGTTTGCTTTGCAAGTAACTCACATTGTTCATGAATTTGATAAGCAAGCTCGCGAGTTGGGGTCATAATTAATACCCGTGCAAAGCCCGGATCACGACGCGGGAAATCCATTAAATATTGAATTGCTGGAATTAAAAATGCCGCCGTTTTACCCGTACCTGTTGGTGCAGACGCTAAAATATCGCGCCCTTGCAACGCCTCAGGAATGGCTTGTTGTTGAATGCTAGTGGGGGTTTCAAAACCCATTTTATTAATAGCATTAAGTAGCTTATCATCAAGATCAAATTCAGAAAATTGCATAGAGTGTCAAAAATAGGGGACAATTGCCGTTAATTATACGCACTTAAACCTACTTGGTGAATGAAAAGGTGAAAAAATGTCTGGTTTTGCATTTAAACAATTTAAGGTTGAGCACGACCAGTGCGCCATGAAGGTCTCTACCGATGGTATTTTACTCGGGGCATGGGCTGATTTAAACGGTGCAAGTTCGTTATTAGATATTGGCACAGGCACGGGATTACTGGCGTTAATGTGTAAGCAACGAGCGCCACATTTAAAAGTGAGCGCGGTTGAGGTTGATGAAGCCGCCTACCAGCAAGCTTTACAAAACTGCCAGCAAAGCCCTTGGCCAGACATTAATATTTATCACCAGTGCGTTCAGCAGTTTGCGCCTGAGACTAAGTTTGATTGCGTTATAGCTAATCCACCTTATTTTAATCACAGTTTAAAAAGTGATAATGAAGCACGCAATGCCGCTCGCCATACCGATGGTTTAAGCTTTGCAGAACTGATTGCTGCGTTTAAACGCTTAACGCATAAGCAAGCACGTTTTAATTTAATTTTGCCTAGTGAAGAGGCGCAGTTATTAATAACCCTGGCGCAGCAGCAAGGGCTGTATTTAAACGCGCATTGCCAAGTACAAGCAACGGCGCATAAATCTTTTACTCGCAGCTTAATGACCTTTAGCTATGAGCAAAGCGAAGTAAGCACAACTCAGTTATGTATAAGAGCCGATGATAATAGCTATACCTCACAGTATCAGGCGTTATGCCGCGAATTTTATTTAAAAATGTAGCGCGTTCTGGGTGTTTAAACAGTTTTGCATCTGGTTGTTTATTGTTACTATGGCTTAATTAATCGCTAATATAGTAACGCAATGAATTTATTGAATAAAAAAAGAGCTAACTCGCTGTTGATGGGATTTTTGGTCGGCAGTATTTTTGCCTCATTTAAGTTATTAGCTAACCCCACACCGGTTGGGCTTTGGAAAACCATTAATGAAGACACCAAAGAAGCAAAGTCGTACGTACGCATTACTGAACAAGATGGCGTACTGACTGGCAAAATTGAAACAATACTCAATAAAAATAAGCAAGATGCACTTTGCAGCGAGTGTGATGGTGATAAAAAGAATCAGCCTATGTTGGGTATGACCATTATTGAAGATGTGACTTATGCCGGAGATGGTAGTTGGGAAGACGGTGAAATACTCGACCCAAATAATGGTAAAACCTACAGTGTGCGCCTAACTTTGCAGCAAAATGGTGAACAGTTAGAAGTGCGTGGTTATGTGGGCTTTTTTTACCGTAACCAATACTGGTTAAAAGTAGAGTAGTTAAGGATTAAAAAGCGCTGCATGGCAGCGCTGTTTGCACGCTGAGTTATAGGGTTTCAGCGTACTCTGTCATCACTTGTTCTACCCAAGTGGCAATACGCTCGTCGCTTAGCTCGTACTGGCTGTCTTCGTCTAATGCTAAACCTACAAATTGTTTACCGTCTTCGGTAAGGGCTTTAGACGCTTCAAATTCGTAATTACTGTCGTTAGGCCAAAAGCCAAGTTGAGTAATGGCTTGAGCATTTATTTCATCGTGCAACATACCTAACGCATCTTGAAACCACTGGCCATACCCTTGCTGATCGCCCATACCAAATAAGGCGATAGTTTTACCATTTAGGTCAACGTCTTTTATGTCGTCCCACTTTGATTCCCAATCTTCTTGAATTTCGCCAAAGTCCCACGTTGAGATACCAAAAATGATAAAGTCATATTGCTCAGCGTTTTTAAGCGGCTCGTCTTTAATATTATGTAAGCTGACAATGTCGGCGCCAATAATATCGCGTATTTTTTCTGCCGCCATTTCGGTATAGCAGGTAGTAGAACCAAAAAATAAACCAATCTGCATCGTATTTATCACTGTGTAATTGCCTGTTATGATAGGCTCAAGTTTACCGTAAGGTATTTTTAATTGATACCTTCTCCCATGGTATTACCAACATGAGATCACAACGTGACAACGCTATCTGACGATTTACCTGAACAAAATACTGAGCTAAGCAGCAATAGCGACTTTTTAGAAACCTTTTTAGATAGCCTCTATTTAGAGCAAGGCGTAAGTGAAAACACACTGAGCGCTTATCGCAGTGACTTAGATAAGTTTTGCCAATTTTTAAAAGGCGAAAACTTAATGACGGTAACCAGCTTAGATGTTGAAAGTTACCTAGCACACCGCGTTGATTTAGGGCTAAAACCACGCAGCACTGCGCGAAGTATTAGTGCATTAAAACGTTTTTATCAGTACTTTGTACGCGAAAAAATAATTAGCGACTCACCTATGGTCAATATTGCTCAGCCAAAGGCAGGGCAGTCGTTACCAAAAACGCTATCTGAGGCTGAAGTAGAGGCGCTATTAAGTGCGCCCAACATTGAAGAGCCAATGGGGCTGCGCGATAAAGCCATGCTGGAGTTACTTTATGCAACAGGCCTGCGGGTAACTGAGCTGGTGGGGCTTAGAATGGAGCAAATAAATTTGCGCCAAGCTGTGGTGTTTGTAAAAGGTAAGGGAAACAAAGAGCGGCTAGTGCCTTTAGGTGAAGAAGCTATGTATTGGCTCGAGCAGTTTTTAAAGCTCGGGCGCGCACAAATGATAAAACACGCCACCGATTTTGTATTTCCTTCTAAACGAGGGGTAGGCATGACACGACAAACTTTTTGGCATCGGATTAAACACTATGCTATTTTGGCATCCGTTGAGTCGCCGTTATCACCCCATACCTTGCGACATGCATTTGCAACGCATTTATTAAATCATGGGGCTGACTTGCGTGTGGTGCAGATGATGCTTGGCCACAGCGACCTATCAACTACCCAAATTTATACGCATGTAGCGAATGAGCGATTAAAATCGGTGCATGCTGAGCATCATCCTCGTGCTTAAGCGAATTTTTTTGTCACTAAGCCGGTCATATAGACACGATAAGATAAGTATTTTTAGGATAGAGAACCCGTTATGAAAAAATTAATGTTAGCAGGTGCCATGTTGTGCACTAGTTTGAGCGCTTTTGCTAATAGCGTTGCAGTCACTCCGGATGCTACAGATCCTATCGTGACAAAATTTGCCGCGCTAGGGGTAACTGTTAAACAAATTAACCCAAGCCCAGTTGCAGGCTTAAAAGAATTGATCACTAATAAAGGGGTACTATATGCAAGCCCAGACGGTCAATTTTTAATGCAAGGTACACTAATCGATTTAAACAACCGTAGTAATTTGACCGAGCAAGCACTTAACGGTGTGCGTCAATCAGGGTTAAAAGAATACGAAGATTCAATGATCGTGTATAAAGCGCCAGAAGAAAAACACAGCATTACCGTGTTTACCGATATTAGCTGTGGTTACTGTCGTAAATTACACCGTGAGCTTGATGACCTACTTGAATCGGGCATTACGGTTAAATACCTAGCGTTTCCACGTGGTGGCCTACAAGGGTCAGGTTATGCTGATTTAATGAATGTATGGTGTGCTAAAGATCAGCAAGGAGCACTTACTGAAGCTAAATCAGGTGCAGATACTCAAATTGTTAAAGGCTGTAGCGCACCTGTTGCTGAGCATTATCAGTTAGGCCAGAGTTTTGGTATTAGCGGTACACCGGCTATTATTTTAGAAGATGGCACGATGATCCCAGGTTATCAGCCTGCTGCGGCATTAAGCGCAGCGCTTGAGGCTAACAAAGCGGGCTAAGCAATACCGCGAGTATGTGTTTAAAAAGGCCTTAATGGCCTTTTTTTGTCTTATATCATGAACATCATAAGTTAAAAACTAGCATGAAAAAAATGATCATCGCGCGAGAACCCGTTGACGACTCTCATCTGCCGAGCCATCTTCACCCTGTTATTAAGCAAATTTATGCCACGCGAAATGTTTCCCATGCCGATGAGCTAAACAATAGCGCAGCTACACTCCACGACTTCAAACTTTTTAAAGATATAGACAAAGCCAGCCAACTGTTAATTGAAGCCCTACACGCACAAAGCAAAATACTTATTGTGGGCGACTTTGACGCCGATGGCGCAACCAGCACCGCCACCTTAATGCAAGGGCTGGCCATGTTTGGCTTTACCCACTTAGATTACTTAGTACCAGACCGCTTTAGTCTAGGGTACGGTTTAAGTCCAGCATTGGCTGAGCAAATAGTGACGATGCAGCCCGATTTAGTGATCACCGTCGATAACGGCATATCGTGTATCGCAGGCATTGATATTGTTAAAGCTGCAGGCATTAAAGTGCTGGTAACAGATCACCATTTACAAGGCGAGCAACTGCCTAATGCCGATGCTATTGTTAATCCTAACCGCCATGACTGTGATTTTCCCTCTAAGTCGATAGCCGGTGTTGGTGTGGCGTTTTATTTACTTATCGCACTGAGAAGTGCGCTGCGTGAACAAGGCTACTTTAACCAACATCCTATGCCGAATATTGCTGATTTGCTTGATATTGTAGCGCTAGGTACGGTGGCCGATGTGGTGGCACTGGATGCAAATAACCGTACGTTAGTACATCAAGGCTTGGCACGTATTCGCAGTGGAAAAACTCGCCCAGGCATTACCGCACTGATTGAAGTAGCTAATCGCAATGCGGCTCGTTTAAGTGCCAGCGATTTTGGCTTTTCATTGGCGCCACGTTTAAATGCCGCAGGGCGTTTAGATGACATGAGTTTAGGTATAGCCTGCTTACTCAGTACCGACATAAATCAAGCTAGGCGCATAGCTGGCGAGCTTGATAGTTTAAACTTTGCCAGACGTGAAATAGAGCAAGGTATGCAAGTAGAGGCGCAAGCTGTGCTTGATAGGCTGGCATTTAAAGAAGACAGTGTGCCTGATGCTATTTGTTTATATCAAGACGATTGGCACCAAGGCGTTATTGGTATTTTAGCGGGGCGCTTAAAAGAAAAATACCACCGCCCAACCGTGATATTTGCCGGTGGCGAAAATGGTGAAATTAAAGGCTCATGTCGCTCTATTGAAGGCTTGCATATGCGCGACCTACTAGAGGGATTAAACACTGCGCAACCCGGTTTAATTAATAAATTTGGCGGCCACGCAATGGCAGCAGGTTTAAGTATTAACGAGCAGCAATTTACTGAGTTTAAACGCGCGTTTGATAGTGCGGTTAGCGAGCAACTCAGCGAAGAAAGTAAACGCTGCATTGTGTTTACCGATGGTGAGCTACCTAATGATTGCTTTAGCATGGATTTTGCGCAGCTTTTAAAACAATCGGGGCCGTGGGGGCAGCAGTTTCCTGAGCCGATATTTGAACACACCTTTGAAGTAATCCAGCAGCGTATTGTGGGTGAAAAACACTTAAAGCTGGTATTAAAGCATCAGTCTGCTCGCTTAGTGGATGCCATTGCCTTTGGCATTGATGTTAAAGTGTGGCCAGATACCGAGGCGCAGTTTGTTAAAGTAGCGTACCAACTCGATATTAACGAGTTTAGAGGTAAGTTTAGCTTACAACTTATAGTTAGAGAGCTTGAAAAAGTGGCTTAAAAAATATCTTCAAACCATGCATAAAAGGCTAATAAAACGCGCGGTTTTTTGTTAAAATCGGGCGTTTTTATTATTTGATGATTTTTAATTGCGCTCGGTCTCTTTTTTAAGTGCGCAATAACCTAGCCATTTTGGAGTAATGTACATGTTTGAAGTGAATCCTGTGATTAATCAAATCAAGGAAATTCGCGAACGTACTGAACTGCTTCGGGGGTACCTTTGACTACGCTCTTAAACAAGAACGTTTAGAAGAAGTTAACGCCGAACTTGAAGATTCAGCCGTATGGAATGAGCCTGAGCGCGCACAAGCCCTTGGTCGTGAAAAGTCTGCACTAGAAGCCGTGGTTGAAACCATAGACACATTAGTAGCCGGTACTGACGACGTTGAAGGTTTAGTAGAGCTTGCTGTGGAAGCTGAAGATCAAGACACTTTTGATGAAGCGCAGAGCGAACTAGCTGATTTAAACCAGCAGCTTGAAGGGCTTGAGTTTCGTCGTATGTTTTCAGGTACTCACGACTCAAACGATGCTTACCTTGATTTACAGTCAGGCTCTGGCGGTACTGAAGCACAAGACTGGTGTAATATTTTACTGCGTATGTACTTACGCTGGGGTGAAGCAAAAGGCTTTAAAGTGGAGCTAGTTGAAGCGACCGATGGTGATGTTGCTGGTATTAAAGGCGCAACGGTACGTTTTTCTGGCGAATACGCTTATGGCTGGTTACGCACTGAAACAGGCGTACACCGCCTAGTTCGTAAAAGCCCATTTGATTCAAGTGGCCGCCGTCATACCTCGTTTGCTTCTGCGTTTGTTTACCCAGAAGTTGATGACAACATTGAGATTGATATTAATCCGTCTGACTTACGTATAGACGTTTACCGTGCATCAGGCGCGGGTGGTCAGCACGTAAATACCACTGAATCGGCGGTACGTATTACTCACGTACCAACCAACACCGTGGTGCAATGTCAAAACGAGCGTTCACAACATAAAAATAAAGCCCAAGCAATGAAGCAATTAAAAGCGAAATTATTTGAGCTTGAGCTACAACAGCAAAATGCTGAAAAGCAAAGCCAAGAAGACAACAAGTCTGATATTGGCTGGGGAAGTCAAATTCGTTCATACGTACTTGATGACTCGCGTATTAAAGATTTACGTACTGGCGTTGAAAACCGTAACACACAAGCGGTACTCGATGGCGACCTAGATAAATTTATTGAAGCCAGCTTAAAATCTGGTTTATAACCACCAAGCTAAAAAAGAGCTAAAAAATGACTGATCAAATCCAAGACGAAAATAAGTTAATCGCTGAGCGTCGCGGCAAATTAGACGCTATTCGCGAAAATTGCCCAGCCAACGGTCATCCAAACCAATTCCGTCGTGAGCATTACACGGCAGATTTGCAGGCTGAGTTTGGTGATAAGAGTAAAGAAGAGTTAATCGAATTACAGCATGTAGTATCGATTGCGGGTCGTATTCTTGCTAAGCGTGGTCCATTTATGTCTATTCAAGATATGAAAGGCCGTGTACAAGTTTACGCATCAAAAGACGTACAAAAAGATTTAAAAGCAAAATATGGCCAACTCGATATTGGCGATATTATTGGTGTTAAAGGTCCGCTTAATAAATCGGGTAAAGGCGATTTATACGTAGATATGGCTGAGTACGAACTACTGACTAAGTCACTTCGCCCGCTACCAGAAAAATTCCATGGCTTATCAGATCAAGAAACTAAATACCGTCAACGTTATGTTGATTTAATTACTAACGAAGCAACGCGTGAAACATTCCGTATTCGCTCACAAGTGGTTGAAGGTATTCGTCGCTTTTTAGCAGACCGCGACTTTATGGAAGTAGAAACGCCAATGCTACAGGTTATCCCTGGTGGCGCATCGGCACGTCCGTTTGTAACTCATCATAATGCGCTTGATATCGACATGTACTTACGTATCGCGCCTGAGCTTTACTTAAAGCGTTTAGTCGTTGGTGGTTTTGACCGTGTATTCGAAATTAACCGTAACTTCCGTAACGAAGGGTTATCAACGCGTCACAACCCAGAATTTACTATGATTGAGTTCTACCAAGCGTACGCTGACTACATTGATTTAATGAACATCACCGAAGATATGTTACGTACAGTAGCAACTAACGTATTAGGTAGCCCAATTGTGGTTAACACCACTAAAGATGAAAACGGCGACGTTGTTGATTCAGTAGAGTATGACTTTGGTCAACCGTTCACACGTTTAAGCATGGCAGATGCTATCTTAAAATATAACCCTGAGTTTGATGCTGCGGTATTTAACGACCCAGAAAACCACTTTGAAGAATTAAAAGCGTACGCTAAACAAGTACACGTTAAAATTCCTGAAAACTGCGTATGGGGCCCAGGTAAGTTCTTATGTGAAATATTTGAAGAAACGGCTGAGCATATGCTTATCCAACCGACATTTATTACTGGTTACCCGTGGGAAGTATCGCCATTGGCACGTCGTAACGACGAAAACCCATTTGTAACTGACCGTTTTGAATTTTTTGTTGGCGGACGTGAGCTTGCAAATGGTTTCTCAGAGCTTAACGATGCACAAGATCAAGCTGAGCGCTTTACTCGCCAAGTTGAAGAGAAAGACGCCGGTGATGATGAAGCAATGCATTACGATGAAGATTACATTCGCGCACTTGAGTATGGTTTACCACCAACGGCAGGTGAGGGCATTGGTATTGACCGTTTAGTGATGCTATTTACTGACTCATCAACTATCAAAGATGTTATTTTATTCCCGCACATGCGCCCACAAGCTGACTAAGCTTGAAGGAATAAACTAAAAAATTATTAACGCCGCTAATTAGTGGCGTTTTTTTTGCCCTATTGTTTGTGAGACATTGCTTAAACTTTCCATTAGGGCTTTTAATTAATAAGTACTACACTGATAATGAAGTGTAAGTATAAAGGGGTGTTAACCCTTAATTCAGTTTCATTATCATAAAGTTGGCCGACTGCTTAGTAACATAAAAGCAGTACTATAACTTTTTGGTATGATTGTTTTTTAAACATTGTGTTGTATTTATGTGAATTTTTTAGCTAAAATATGACCGGAATTTGTACACGGTCATTCTTAGTCGTAAAAAATAAAAATTTCTAAAGGACTTAGAGAAATAATATGAAAGTTAAACGAGTAGAATCTTTACCCGATGAGAGCACCACAGAGCAAGAGCGACAAGCTTATTACCGCGCGTGTATTGCTGAGTTTCAGAAGTTAGGCTACCAAGAGCAATATCTTGCTGAACTTACTGACGAACTAGTGCCAGTGATGGGCGTAAACTCAAGCACTCCAAATACCTAATCTGATTAATTTTCAAACTAATTACACTTTAAAACCAGACATGTGTGCAATCTATAGCCATATAGTCACTTTTGTCAGAAAAGTGTTTGACATATTTTCTGAAATCTTTATTATACGCCCCACAAGACGGAGAGGTGTCCGAGTGGCCGAAGGAGCTCCCCTGCTAAGGGAGTATAGAGTTTGTAGCTCTATCGAGGGTTCGAATCCCTCCCTCTCCACCATTTCTTAAATGGCGAAATCTTGTAAAATAAAGTATGGGCGCATAGCTCAGCTGGATAGAGTACCTGGCTACGAACCAGGCGGTCGGAGGTTCGAATCCTCCTGCGCCCACCATACTTTACTCTCTTTTAGAGAACGCTCTGTTTAGAGTTAAAACAAGCAAAATGAAAGTGGGCGCATAGCTCAGCTGGATAGAGTACCTGGCTACGAACCAGGCGGTCGGAGGTTCGAATCCTCCTGCGCCCACCACTTTCATTGCAACTCTTGCTAAGAGTATAAATAAGTAAAGTGTTGGCTAACGCCAAGCGGTCGGAGGTTCATTCTTATTAGATACGTCCTGCGCCCACCACTTTCAACTCTCACTTAGAGTATAAATAAGTAAATATGAAAGTGGGCGCATAGCTCAGCTGGATAGAGTACCTGGCTACGAACCAGGCGGTCGGAGGTTCGAATCCTCCTGCGCCCACCACTTTCTATTACTACAAAAGTTAATAGAAAAGAAACCGACGAAAGTCGGTTTTTTTATGCCTGAAATAAAGTGAAATTGGCAAAGTAGCTAGCTACGAACCAGACGGTCGGAGGTTCACTCTTACAAGACACGTCCTGCGCCCACCACTTTCATACATAAGCCGACATTAAGTCGGTTTTTTTGTGCCTAAGATAAAGTGAATATGGGAAAGTAGCTAGCTACGAACCAGACGGTCAGAGGTTCACTCTTACAAGATACGTCCTGCGCCCACCACTTTCATAGATAAGCCGACATTAAGTCGGTTTTTTTGTGCCTGAAATTTGAGAAAGTCTTCAAGATATCAGATATCAGATATCAGATATCAGTTAAACCAAATTATACACGGCGCTAAATTTTGCATTCAGCCACTTCTCTAAAAGCGCAGCCCCTCTTAACCTCTTTGTGAATAACGGCTTTAAAAACTTAAATATACAAAGAACTTGCTTATATTAGCAGCGCAGCTTCTCATTCCTAAAACCTAAAACCTAAAACCTAAAACCTAAAACCTAAGCTGCTCTTTAAACTCGGCTGTGTTATTTTGAACGTCTTGTTTAAAAGGATCTTGCTGTATGTTTAAAACCGTATTTTTTATATTCTTATTTATTTTAAGCGCACTTTTTACTGTTACCGCACACGCAAATGAGGCTAAACATTCAATAACAGTAGGTGCAGAACAGTTTGCTTTGTACTTACCGCAATTAAAAAATAAGCGTGTAGGGCTGGTGGTTAATCAAACTTCTGTAGTGGGGCAAACACATCTGGTTGATAGCTTGCTGGCTAAAAACATCAACATCACTAAAATTTTTGCACCTGAGCATGGCTTTCGAGGCGATCATGATGCGGGAGCGCATGTTAAAAACGCCGTTGATAGCAAAACCGGTATTCCACTGATTTCTATTTACGGTAAAAACAAAAAACCAAGCGCCAAGGTGCTAAGCGATGTTGATATCATTATTTTTGATATTCAAGATGTGGGCGTACGTTTTTATACTTACATTAGCTCTATGCATTACATGATGGAGGCCGCGGCTGAGCAAGGCGTTGGATTTATGGTACTTGATAGGCCAAATCCTAATATTAGCCACATTGACGGGCCAATTTTAGAGCCGCAGTTTAAATCGTTTGTGGGTATGCACCCAATCCCTGTATTACACGGTATGACGGTAGGCGAGCTAGCTAAAATGATCAAAGGCGAGGGCTGGATCAATCAAGCGGTTGATTTACAACTGAGCGTCATTGCTGTTGATCATTACACCCGCACAACACCATATAGTTTGCCGGTAAAACCAAGCCCTAATTTACCCAACGATCAGTCAATAGCGCTGTATCCCTCGTTGTGCTTTTTTGAGGCAACCCCTGTTAGCATAGGTAGAGGAACTGACTTTGCATTTCAGGTTATTGGTTATTCACCAGTAGCTCTTGGGGACTTTAGCTTTACCCCTCGCTCAATAAAAGGCGCAGCGCTTAATCCTAAATTTAAAAACCAGCTAGTGAAAGGGATTGATTTACGCCATAGTGATACCACTGGCTTAAACTTAAATTATTTAATTAATGCTTACCAGCAACTGACTGAGGCTAAACAGCTGTTTTTTGAGCGTGCCGACTTTATGGATAAACTCGCAGGAACTGATCAGCTCAGACTCGCCATAGAAGCAGGTGAGTCGGCAGCGCAAATTAAACAAAGCTGGCAAGCGGGGCTCGAGCAATTTAAACAGCAAAGAGCGCCTTATTTGCTCTACCAATAAAGGAATGAGTGTGTATTTAAATTTTTCCGTGTTAGCAAAGCATACTTTTTTTAACGCACTGACTATTGCGTTTTGCTTTATTATTACCGGTTGCATTGGCGCAAGCAGTGCAATTAAATCTCAGCGCCCGTTTATTCCTAATCAAATACAGAGCCTCGCTAATGCGCAAGTTATTGCCACCTTTCCTGAGCCCAACCCCAGTAGCCGAGAATATGTAAATAATCGTGGCACCTTTAAAGCGTATAAAGGGCGCGGGCAATTATTACTACAAAATGAAAGCGCCTTAAGTGCCGATATTTATATTAATAATAAAAAGTTAGCGCTTGATACCCTGCAAAAAAATACTGAGTATGCCTTTAATTTAGGGCAGTACACTCACAACGGAGTTAACACTTTTAAGGTTGATAACATTCAACCTGCTGGCGGCAGTTTAACTTTGCGATTTGCCTTTGCTACTCTAAATAGCTCTGCGGCTAAAACCATTGATTTTAGTGCGGTAGATAAGCTAATAGAAAAAGATGTAAGTGCGGGCTTTCCTGGTGCGGTATTAGCGGTAATTAAAGCGGGTAAGATATTAAAATTAACCGCTTATGGTGATGCCAAGCAATATCAGCAAAATGACTTAATGTTATTACGCCCAGAGCCCATGCAAACAAACACACTCTTTGATTTAGCCTCAAACACCAAAATATTTGCCACTAACTTTGCGCTAATGAAGCTTGTGAGCGAAGGGCGGTTAAATATAAATAATAGGGTGAGTGATTACCTAACAGAATACCAAGGCGATGGACGAGAGCTGCGCCAAGTTAAAGATTTACTCACTCATAAAGCCGGTTATCCGCCAGTGTTCGACTTTCATCGAAAAGACACCCGCTATGGCGAAGCGTTTTTTTCACAAACCAGCGACACCACCAAACAATTACTACTCACCAGCGTGCCATTAGCTAGCGAGCCAAGCGCCCAGCATATTTACTCCGATATTGATTACATGATTTTAGGCATTTTAATTGAACGTATTAGCGGCCAATCACTCGACGAATACCTAGAGCAGCATATTTACGCGCCTTTAAAGCTTAACAACACTTTATTTAACCCTCTTAAAAAAGGCTTTAATCGTCAGCAGTTTGCCGCTACAGAGCTAAGTGGCAATACCCGCGATGGGCGTATTCATTTTGATAATATTCGTACCAATGTGCTACAAGGGCAAGTGCATGACGAGCGTGCTTTTTATTCACTTGATGGTGTAGCAGGCCATGCCGGACTATTTAGTAATGCCCCCGACTTAGCTATTTTATGCCAAGTGTTACTCAATAAAGGTGGTTATGGTGATACACAAATTTTTAATGCCAGCAGTTTGGCGCAATTTTTAACCCCACAAAGTACCGATGAAACCTACGGCTTAGGTTTTCGTCTTGCTGGAAATAATCAGGCGCGGCGCTGGCACTTTGGCCCGTATGCAAGTGCTCAAGCTTATGGGCACACAGGCTGGACAGGCACAGTGACTGTGATTGATCCCGCTTACGATTTAGCTATTGTTTTACTTACCAATGCGCGGCACAGTCTTATAAAAGGCACAGAAAAACGTTATCAGTTTGTAGGTAAGAATTTCGAAACCGCCCAGTATGGTTCTATCGTTTCGTTAATTTATGAGGCGCTGTTAAATCAGCAAACTCAGTGAGTGACTTAATGATGTAAATCTATTAAGTTAACTGTTAACTAACCAAGGCTGTTAAAGCCGCGTTTATTATAAAAATTAAAAAGGTTTAGCTATGTCTTGGTATTCTATTTTGCCACCACTGATTGCCATTATTATTGTGTTTTGGCGTAAAGAAGTCATTATGGCGCTACTTGTTGCGGTAATTTCATCGGAATTTTTACTCGCATTACAAGGTGAAGGAAATAGCGTATTTACTACGTTTTTAAATAGCATTGAGCGCATAGTTGCTGTGGCCAGTTCTCCCGGTAATACCCGTATACTCATCTTTAGTATTTTAATAGGCGCCTTACTTGCCTATATTCGCGAATCTGGCGGTGTTGCTGCTACTGTTAATTTGCTGATGAACAAAGGCGTTGCTAAAAGTAAGCGCCAAGTGGGCTTTTTAACTATGTTTACCGGCGTTGCGGTATTTATAGAGTCAAACTTAAGTGTGCTTACCTCGGGTATTTTATCTCGCGGTCTGTTCGACAAATTTAAAATGAGCCGCGCGCGCTTAGCTTACATCATCGATAGCACCAGCGCCCCTGTGTGTATTTTAATATTATTAAATGGCTGGGGTGCATTTGTACTGGGCTTGTTAGGTAATTACGAATTAGGCGAGTCGGCGGTATCGGTATTGTGGGGCAGCGTAGGCTATAACTTTTACGCCATAATCACACTAATTATTGTTTTTTATACCATTGCGTTCGATAAAGTACACGGGCCAATGAAAGTAGCCGAGCAAAAACTAGAGCTACAAACAACCGAACTAAAAGAAGAAGTAAAAGGTTCTAAAGCACGCTTTATGTTGGTGCCATTACTTACGCTGATTGTGAGCATGGTCGGTTTTATGTTTTACACTGGTAACGGCGTACTTGCCGAGGGCAGTGGTTCAAAATCAGTATTGTACGCCACGGTTTTAGCTATTGTTGTGGCCTATTGTTTAATGATTAGTTCGCGCCAGTTTACCCACCACCAATTAGTCGATACTGGCTTTAAAGGCATGGGCGAATTACTCCCACTGGTAAGTATTGTATTGCTCTCGCTCACCTTGGGTGCAAGCTTAAAAGAGCTAGGTACAGGCGTGTTCGTGGCATCTTTGGTTGGCGATTACTTACCAATATATTTAATAGTGCCAGTGCTGTTTTTAACCGGTGCGGTTATGTCGTTTACTACAGGTACATCGTGGGGCACATTTGCCATACTTATCCCCATTGGCGTACCGCTTATTCAAGCGCTTGGTTTACCGCCATCGCTGGTGGTAGGCGCTATTTTAGGCGGCGGGATATTTGGCGATCACTGTTCCCCTATATCCGACACCAGCGCAGTATCAGCCATCGCCTCAGGCTGTGACCTACTTACCCACGTTAAAACCCAATTACCCTATGCATTAGTAGGCGGCGGCCTAACGTTTGTTGCTTACTTAGTAACGAGCTTAATTGTTTTGTAGGTTGGGTAGAGCGTAGCGAAACCCAACAAAGTGAGTTAATCAAAAGCCTGCTTAGTGCAGGCTTTTTTGTTTAAGATTGATCACCACCGAGAACACCGAGGCGCTACGCGCTTCACAGAGATAAATAATAATAGCTTTTTATTAATAGGTTACGTTTATTGAATGTTGTATGGCACTATGTGAAAAAGAATGATTTAAAGGGAAATTAAATGCACGATATTAAAGACTTCAACTGGAGCAAGTCAACCAACCGTTCACTTGGGGAATATTTTCCTGCTGATAAATTAGATCGCGCTCGTTATGCCACATTCTTATCAAGGCTATTGGCTCAAGAAGGCTTTGACGAAAGTAAACCTGATGACCAAAAGAAAAACTATGTATTAAATCTCAATGCTGAATGGGGAGCGGGGAAAACCTATTTTCTTAAGCGTTGGTCACAAGAGCTAATTGTAAATTATCCCGTTGTATATATTGATGCTTGGCAGCAAGATTACTCAGACGATCCGTTTTTAACTGTAATTTCGGGGATTATTAAGCAGCTACAACTTCAGGCGAAATTTGATATAACTATTCCCAAAAGCGCAGTTTCGATGTTTAAGGCTGTAGCACCTGCTATTGCACAAGGTTTAACTAAAAAAATATCAGGCATAGATTTAGATCAGCTACACACATTACTATTCTCTGATGAAGAAATTGAAGATGATCAAAAGCAAAATTCTAACAAGTTAACTGGGAGTGACTTTTCGCCTGCAGTAAAGGCGCTTGCGCAAAACTTAATTAAAGATCATGAGGCTAAAAATAAAAGCGTTGAAGTAATCAAATCTAAGTTAGCTGATTGGGTCAGTAAGTTTGAAAAGCAGGAAGATAAGTCGCTACCAATATTTATTTTTATTGATGAATTAGATCGCTGCCGTCCGAGTTATGCAGTTGAGATGCTTGAGACTATTAAACATATTTTTGACGTAAAAGGTATCGTGTTTGTTGTGGCTACAGATACTGAGCAACTTCAACATACAATCAAATCAATTTATGGTGAAGGCTTTGATGCAAAAGTTTACCTAGGCCGCTTTTTTAATAGCCGTTATAGCTTAAAACGACCTGTTTTAAAGGATTTTTTATCAGTACATAGCGATACAACTAAATTTGAATCTGCGTATTTAAAAAGTAGAAAAATTGAGATACTCCCTCGAACAAAGACACCCGAAACCGCTTTAGCTAATATCTCAGTTGTATTAGATGCATTCCAGGTATCTCCAAGAACAGCTATTCAAATCACTGAGCGAATAACTGCCATAATTGCTAATTTACCAAGTGGTAAAAAAGTTGATGTACTTGTGCTCGCTATTTTGTTTTGTATCTATGAAAAAGACCACCCACTTTATGAAGAAATTATAAATGGTAGATTTAAGAGAACAAAATTAAATAAGAAAGGTGAAACACCAAATATAAGGTTATCTGATTATTTATCAGAAAAAATACTACCCGGAGATTTAGAAAGAGATGTTATATTTTTTATTGATTCAAAATTATATAGCAAGGATCTGAACTGTATAATTAACCGCTACAAAGATACGAAGAAAGTAATTAAATTAAAGCATTACATAGAATATTTTTTCTGCCAAATTTTTATAGTTGAAACATCACTTGTTTTTGCAGGATTTGGAAACACGCGGGGGGGGAAGTTAACTGAATTAGAGCAAGCTGAAAATGAATTACGGGAATGCAATGATTCTACTCAATATGAAGTGGCTAAGTCTTTGATTAAATATATTTATGTAAAAGACGCATATAACAAAATTACTAAAGAGCAATATCGTGATTTTATAGAGCTTTCCTCACCATTAGACTATATGGGCGATAGTTAATAACTACTTCTGTGCAGCGCGAAGCGCCTCTGTGTTCTCGGTGGTAATTACCTATTTAAATTACCACCTACTAAGCTCCACATTCCCTAACCCCAGCCCCCGCATGTTTAAGCCCTATAATCTGCCCTTTACCGTTATGTGCCATAGCGAGCATGTCGCCGGTATTTATATTACTTTCTACTGCGTGCCTTCCCTTTAAATCACTGAGCAGTGATTGTTTAATGTGTACCAGTACCTCTTTATTACAGCTGGCTATGTACCAGTCGTTGTCGATCTTTACGAGCGTGCCGTATTCTATATGGTGTTGTTGATGGCGGCGTAAGTCGTTTGCTAGTTGGGTGTCGAGCGCGCGTTTTTGTTGCGTTATAGTGCTTGCGTAGTTACCTGTTTGATCTATTTCATGCGTTGTTATAAACGAGTAGTCGTGTATGTCTATGGTGTTTAATACGGTTTTAGGGGCAGTATTTATCACGTTGTTACTGTCGAGAACTATAAAAGCCAGTAAGCCCAGTGCGCAGGTAAGGCTTGTGAGTTGCAGGGCAAAACCAAGCCTTTTAGGTTGTTTTTGGATTACGGAGTGTTTTAACGCCTGTTGTTGAGCATGCGAAAGTCTGGTGCGTGCTTTACGCTCGTTATAATGTTGTGTGAGCTTTTCATCAAACTGCTCATCAGGCTTGTTCATTATAATCTCCTAATAATTGTTTTAGGTTTTGTTTGGCGTAGCGTAGCCTTGTTTTTATGGTTTGGGCGTTGCTTTGCGTTATAAGCTCTATATCGGCAAGGCTAAAGCCTTCTTGTTGTAAGGTGATGGCTTCGCGCTGCACAAAGCTAAGTTGCTTGAGCGCAGCATTAAACGCTTCATAACTTATGTGTGTGTCGCCTATGTTTGAGTCACTACTTGTTAATTCACTTTGATTGTTATTTTGCGCAGGTAGTTGGCTGTTTTCGTCAAGCTCGACAAAGTGTTGCTGTTTGCGGTATTCGTCTATTAGGGTGTTACGTGCGAGTTTAAATAACCAGGCTTTAGGCGTGGTTTGTGCTTGGTAAAGATGGCGCTTTTCGATTACTTTGAGCCATGTTTGTTGGCTTATATCGTAGGCTAACTGAGCGTTAGATTGCGTCACTAAGTAATGATATAAATCGTTACTGTATAAGGCAATAAGCTGCTCTAAGTGGCGGTTGTCGCCACTTTTTGCATACCGTGCCATGCAGTCCTTGCTTGGCGCTTCAAATAACCATGACTTAATACTCAATAGCATAGGCGCTTATTCCTTTACTGCGAACTGTCTAATTTAAAATCAAGCTGTACGGTTTGACCTGTTTGTAATTGTGCCACACCTTCAATTACTTTTGGACGATATTTCCAGCGTTTAATGGCGCGAAGTGCTTCGCGATCAAATATGCGTTTTGGCTCCGAATTTACTACCGTGGCATCAATCACTTCACCAGTGGGTGAAATATTAAAGCTAAGTTGCACCCAGCCTTCTATACCATCACGTGCCGCGCTAGTTGGGTACTTTGGATTTATGCGCACAATGGGTGAAGCATCTCCCGTAGGGCGGGTAAGTGTTTGCTTCATATCGTTACCAAATCCGTCAATTACTATGGGTGGTGCTGTGCTTATTGCTGTTATTGGCTCATTACTAGGTGTTACACGTGGTGGTGCTTTAGGCGGCACTTTAGGTGTGGGTGGTGGCGGTATTCTTTTAATATGCGTGGTTTGTTTATCTTCTGGTGCTTGAAAAATCTCAACAGTAATATCATCACCCAATTTTATAGGTGCTCTTTGTTCGCCACTAATTAAGTATTGCATAAAGGCAAATGCAATAAAGGTCATCACAGCACCGCCAATAACAGCTGTTGATGTTTTGAACATGGGGTTTTTAGGAAATTCAAGTGTGTGCATAAGCCGCTCCAAATTAACTTATTATGTTGTTTCAGAGCTATAACGGCTGGCAAATAGAAAAGGGGTGAAATAGTTTTAAAATTTAATTTATTAAAAAGGCCGAGTTAGTATTTAACTCGGCCTTTGTATATTTAATTAAAAATTACTGTTTCTTTTCACTTAGCGCGGGCTGGCCGTAGTTTGGCGAGCGTGGGCCATACAATAAGCCATTGTATGTATCTGATGAAAGTAAACGATTAGAAGTAATTGCAGCAATTTCAAAGCCTTTATCACTCACTGTTTCAGCAATTTGATTAATAGCTGCAACAACTAGCATTCCGACTAAGCCACCACCCGTGTTGTTGTTTTGTTGCTCAGCAGACGATGCTCTTGCCTTATCCTGCCATAGTACTTCGCCAGTGCGTAAATCAACAAGTTTTGCTGATACAGTGACCGCTGTTTCACTTGAAATAACGACGTAGCTAGTACCGTATTCTTCAATGTTGATATATAAGGCTGAATCAGCACCAAAAATATCATGTAGCTTTTTAACGGGCACTTGGTGAATATCGTTTGCAACCGTTAAACCATTACCTTTAAAGGTTTGATCAACAACCGCAACAGGAAATACATAAAAACCTGATTCAGCGATAGGAGTCATCATTTGTGTCATTACGCTATAAGGCGCGATGACTTCTGGTGTGTTGTTTAAAGGAGGCAACACAAGAATTGAATGAGGATCTGCTTGTCTAAATGCACTGTAATCATGGCTCGGTGGCGGTGATACACAGCCTGCGAGTGCTGTTAATAATGTTGCGATAGAGATTAGCTTTAAATAACGCATATTAAGCACCCTTTGCCGATTTTAGAAGAAAGTCGATGTACTGAACTGATTCAGGAAATAATTGTTTTTCTGTTTCAAAATGAGCAATTCCTTGCACAGCATTGCCTGTATCAAAATACAGCATACCTAAATGAGCATGTAATCCTGGTGCTATTGCTTTACTGTTATTAGCTGCATCAGCAATAACCTGCTCTAGAATAGTTATTTGCTCTTCAACCGAAACTTCATCTGCTTTTAAATAAGCATAAACGGCGCTGTTATAGTCACCGTAATAATAAAGAGGTTCTTTGGTGTTATTACACCCAGTAAGCGCGACGCATACTATAGCGGTAGCGATTAGCTTTTTCATGCTTTACTACCCCATTGACCCGATTCAAGACCAGTAACTAGTTTATTTACCACTTCACGAATCGCTAAATCGAGTACTTTTCCGTTTAATGTTGCATCGTATGAAGCTGTGCTACCAAAGCCAACTACTTCACGCTCTGATAAGCTGTACTCGCCAGCACCTTGTACTGAGTAAATAACTTCTGATGTTGTTACATCAACAATGTTAAGTGTTACTTTGGCGTATGCAATTTGTGATTTGCCTTTTCCTAGTAAACCGAATAATTGGCGATCACCTATGGCTTTACGGCCAAATTCAGTTACATCGCCAGTTACTACAAACTTTGCACCGCTAATTACTTGCTTTGCGCCTGTTAATTTAGCTTCTTCTGCAAGTGCTTGCATATTGTCGCGATCCAGCACACTAAAACGGTTAGTTTGTTGTAAGTGGCTCATTAAGGTTGTTTTTGCTTGGCTACCTAAGCGATCTTGGCCTGATGAAAATATACCATTTTGAAAACTTGAGCGATTTACAAACTGACCCACAACTAATTTACTCTTGGTGCCAGAGTAAGTGGTGTTGTAAGTTGCGACTGTTGGTGTGTCTATAGCTTTTGATGAAGTAGTTGCACAACCAGATAAAGTGGCAGCTGCAAGTGCAGCAATAAGGGCTGTTGCTAAATGTTTTTTATTTTTTAACATGAAATTTTCCAATGTTCGTTGGGGGTAAATAATTAAACGAACACTTGGGGATGTACTTATACTGATAAGCTTATGACATTATTCAAGAATCCGTTCCGTGCCCATTTATAAACAAAAAGCGATAAATATGCAATTATTATTACTTTTCATTGTTAATAGATGTTAACAAGCGTTAATGAGTACTAACTTCTATTGCTTAAATACTATTAATATTTTCTCTGATTTTGTCGGCTAACTTTTTAGATGCATCATTTAATTGCGGCTGTAAGTGCAGGACTATTTCGGTAGGCGGTAAGTCGGGTAGTCCATGGGTTATTTAAATCACTGCGTGTGGAAGTGATTAAACGCGATAATATTCAGCACCTTAATCAGGCTACACCAAGCAGTTTGTCGCGTATCCAAGATGTGGGCTGGCAGCAGCATTTATTGCATTTAATTGCTATGCCACAAAAACAGAAGCGCTGGAATTTATGCATACCAATATTATTGATGCCATGAGCGATGTGGCTGAGGTATTTAAAAATGAAGGCTTAGAAACTCGTGTTGATGTTGACCAAACTCACTGTGCTTTAGTCGTGGGGCATGGCAGTGAAACCGACTTTATTTATGGAACTTGGGCGCGTGAAACATCAATACCTACCTTTATGGGGGAGCGCAGCGATATTAAGCATACTTCTCAGTATTATATTGAGGTGTACTTGCAAGAGGGTTCTCAGCAATACAATATTTGTGGCTACAGTAAAAATCAGTTAATTGCTGATATTATTGACCAATATGAAAAGTACTTATACTTTTTACATCAAGTGCGTTAATCGGCTTTTATACGCGCCCAATAATGAGCGCGATTGAGTTACTAAAATGCATAGCTAAGCGCTATGCATTTTTTTGCTCGTTTTCCAGGTCTTTAAACAGCTTGCCTTGGGGATGCTCAAAAAATTCATCTTCATCTTCATCTTCATCTACAACCAGCATTTGATCTTGTGCTGTGGTTTCTTCAATGCGTGGATCCATAGTCGCTGCCAGTGGCGAGTTGGTAACATCGGATGTACCGACCACATAATCACTGGGTTCAGGGCGCTCTACTTTTTGTTTAGAGTTAATAAAGGTCAATAATAAATACATAGCTACGGTTAATAGTGAAATAGACGCATACAATGCTGGGTGACCAAAGTAGCTCATAAGCTGTGCGTTAACTGTTGAGCCTATTGCAGCACCAGCGCCAAAAGCGACTAATAATGCAGATGATACGCCTACGCGTTCTTCGTCTTCAACCCGCGAATTGGCCAGTGCCGAACACAGCGGATATAAAGTAAAGGCAAACAAACCAAATATAAAAGTGAGTATGTAGGCAATAGACTGTGAGGTAGGTAATAAAAACAATGCCAAACTTACAATTCCGATAGCTGCTGCATTAGTACGAATTAACACACTGCGGCGAATACGGTCGGAGAGCATCCCCATAGGCCATTGTGCTAACAAGCCAGCAAAAATAGTCACCGACATAAAAATAGCAATTTCAGCGGCGCCAAAGCCAGATAGCTTAGCAAAAATAGGCGCTAGACCATAAAAACTACCATTAATAATGCCCGCGAAATGTACCGCAGTAAGCGACTGAGGCACCTTTTTAGCGTAATCAAATAGGCTCATTTTTATCGGTTTTAACGGTTTTGGGTGAATTCTGCGAGTGATAGAAATTGGAATAATGCCGATAGCCAACGCCATGCACACTAAAAATAGCGGCGCATACCCTAGCTCAGGAAATTGTGCGAGCGCTAGTTGCCCTAAAATCATGCCTAGGTAGGAGGTGATCATATAAAAAGAGAAGACTCGCCCGCGAGATTCAGGCGCTGATTGCTCGTTTAGCCAGCTTTCTAGCACCATGTAATTACACATCATACCTAAGCCAACAAACAGCCTTAAAGCAAGCCATATGTATAGGTTATCGCTTACCCCGTGGGCGGCCACACAGGCTGTCACAGCAGCGGTACTGGCGGCAAAGGTTCTAATGTGGCCTACCGATTTTATTAGGTGGTAACCAAGTTTAGAGCCCAGCAACAAGCCAAGGTAATAACACGAGGTCATTAAGCCTATCCAAAATGTGGACGTGCCTTGCTTACCTAAATACAGGGCTAAATAGGTTGTAAGTAAGCCGGTACCAATAATTAAAAATAAATTGGCAAAATACAGTGATGGAAATGATTTCATTAAAATGCAAATTATTGAGCTAAGACAATTAGATACTAGAGCAAGCGCCGATGTTTTCCAAGCTGTATAAATCAGTTTTTATAGGCCAGCTATATGTAAACTGTAAATATGTATTATTAATATCATGAGCGCATGAAGTAATCATTTAACAGTATTTTCATTTCACCATTTTGTAGGTATTCAGCTATTTTTTTATTTATTTTATCGAAGTCTTTTTTATAGCGGGGGTGGCAAATAATATTGTCGTTTATTTCTACTGGTGAATAGCTGTCACTATAAGGGAGGTGAGAGTTTATGTTTAATTCTTTATATGCAAAGGTAATATCGGGGTAAAAAGCCAAGATTAAATCGACCCGGCCAAGTAACAGCAGTTGCAAGCTTTCCATTTCGCTATTTACTTCTATAACTATTTTGGCCTTTTCTTTTATTCTATCTAGCTCACGGCTACTGGGTACCCCTCTAACAATACTAACAATATCGTTATCATCAATATGCCCTAAGTTCGAAATAATCCGCTCTGGGCTATTAGACACCACTTTGATCAGCGCTTTATTATATGGAGTACTGTGTAAAATATTATTTGGTAGAGCAATGCCCTCAGAGCCATCAAAGGTGTCTTCTCCAGGTGCGTAGCAAGCAACGCGATCTTTTAAAAACTCCAGTTTGGCACGTTTCATTGGCATGATTTCAATAATATATTTTTTATTTAGCTCAGTATCTTCAAGGGCTTTGGTTAACAACGCATGATAAACCCCTTGCTCTTCATTATTGGCTGCATGTTGAAAGAGTCCACTTAATTCTGCAACAGCAATAATATGTTTAGCATTTACGGGTTGATGAAAACAAGCAATTAATAAAAGCAACCAAAGGGATGGTTTATAAAAATACTGAGCAATGAGCATGGATTGAAGCTAATTTATTTTTTATAGGTTAAATATAGTCTTTGAGAACCTAAATTACGACCGATGATTTAATTTAACGGCTTAATTTATACCTATTTCATGGCAGTGTAAGCTCCACATAATAAAATAATACGATTTAGTGCTGCGCTAGAATAGCGGCTGTATTGCAGGTATTATGTTTCAAGGCACTTTAAAACATTATTTACTCCACACAGGAGGAAAGTGATGGCAGCAGTAATATTTTTTGGAATTAACAATGACCAGTCATAATCAAGCCACAAAGCAGCGTAAAAAAAATAATCCGCTTATCGAAATAGTATTTAATATCATCATTCCTTCAGTCATTTTAATGAAGTTCTCTGGCCCTGAATATTTAGGCAGTGTGGTTGGCTTAATTGTGGCGCTCATATTTCCTATTAGTTATGGTATTTATGATTTTATAAAAGCGGGCTCATTAAACTTTATTTCACTTTTGGGCTTTTTAAGTACTTTACTTACCGGTGGTATAGCGCTGTTTGAGCTTAACGTTGAGTGGTTAGCAATTAAAGAAGCGGCTATACCGGCAATTATTGGTTTTACAGTGCTAATGTCGGGCTTTTTTGGTAAGCCCTTGCTAGCCAAACTTTTATTAAACTCACTTTTATTCAAGTTAGACACTATTTACGATGCCCTTGCTGAACGCGGCAATACGCAAAGCTTTAAACAAAAAATTACTAACGCTAATTACTTATTAGCGCTGACCTTTGTGTTTTCATCAACTATGAATTACCTCTTAGCTAAATGGATTGTTACTAGCCCCGCAGGAAGTGTGGAATTTAACGAACAACTTGGTGAAATGACCCTGTTAAGTTATCCCGTTATTGCCATTCCTTCTATGCTGATGCTTATTGGTATTTTTATATATGTAATTAAAGTGCTGACTAAGCTAACCGGTATGAAGTTTGAAGAAATGGTTAATGCCGAGTAGATAAAACGCATAAAGAAAACCGTTGTTTAACAACGGTTTTTTTTGCTATCAATATTTACTTGTAGTGAGAGTAAAGTTGGTAATTAGTTCTGTGGTACGGGATAAGTTTATAGTTTGGTTGTAAAAAAGTGACTAAGTCGGTGAGTTCAGATACGGTCATGGTATCGTTAAATACCGTCATTTTTGAACTGCCATCTTCATTTCTGGCGTCGGGTCTATAAGGCCTAGAAAACCGATGGGAGGGATTAATCACTGACGTTACCAGCTCAGCATAAGTAATTATTTTGGTTTTATTACCTCCTAGCTTAATAGAAATATCGTCATGTTTTGTTACGCTGCTATCTTCTACGCCTGCAAGTGTATGGCATGCCAAGCACTTATATTTTAAAAACACGGCTTTACCTTGTTCTGCATTACCCTCGGGTAAGCTAAATCCTTTTGGTGAATCAACGCCTTTATCACAACCTGCCAGTGCCATTAAGCATGCAATTAAGAGTGTATATTTCATAATAACTCCATTTTTTAATTGGTTTTTTGCAGTGCTTAATTGTTCTCATCAATAACGCTTTATTTGATAAGCCATAAAATAAGCGGCTGCACGAGTATTTTGATACTGCATGGTATGGCATTTTCATTTTTGCTTGCGATATCTTTTTAAGGCTTAACAAGTTAATAAAGAAAACATTCTTTGCACTGAGTCTCAGATATTTTTCAGTTAATGAAATGAGTCATCACCATATTTTATCTACAATTTGAGTGTAGTAGATGATAACTAATAATTCTAACTAAGCTGAGCTTTGGTTAGGCGATTTAAATAAAGCGGCTTCAGTAATATGTTGACTCACACTGTTTTTTTGTAGGGCGATATACAAGTCTGAGTGAACATAAATCCCCTCTTTACCAGATGTAATTCCTGCCGTTTTAAACCAAGCGAGCAATTGACGTTTTCTGCCAGCAAGCTCTAAACGAATATGGCGCTTTTTAAAAATTACATCTAAGTCGGCAAGCATGCTCATTACACTTAAATCAAGGTGAGTAAAACAAGGTACAGCGTCGATAATAACGCATTCTATATCGTCTTTCTGGCGGGCGTATTGCTCTAATAAGCGACGTTTAAAGTAACCCACGTTAAAGTAAGTTAAAGGCGAATTGAATCGATAAATAAAAACGCCTTGTATCGCTTTGGCTTTATCTGTTTCGTCGAGGCTTCTTACTACCCCTTTGGCATCAATACCTAAAATAGTGTCAGATGGACGCATAACGCTGCGGATAAATTGAAATAAACCCAATAATACAGCAAGCGTTATGCCAGGGATTACACCAATAAACAACACCGCAAATAACGTAGTTAATGCTAAGTAGAATGCTTGCTTATCTTTAAATTTTAATTGCCATAACGCCTTTAAATCGATGAGATGAATTGAAGCAATAATAAGCACAATTCCCAGTGCTGCACTGGGAATATACTCAAGGGGAGCCGTTAAAAATAACGCAATAATGGCAATAATAACAGCCGCTATAATCGATACTAATTGAGTTTTACCGCCGGCATTGTCGTTAACAGCCGTACGCGAGTCAGCACCACTAACTGCGAAACCTTGCGACAATGCTGAGGCTAAATTGGCAATACCTAAGGCTCTAAATTCTTTATCTGGATTAATGTCATAGCCATTTTTTGCAGCAAAGCTTCGTGCGGTCAACATCATACTTACAAAGCTGACTATGGCTAAGTTAAGTGCAGGAACTACGAGCTCACGGATCACCCCAATATCAAACATTGGAGGGTTAAATATAGGTAAGCCACCCGTTACAACGCCAATGGTTTTTATCTCAAACTGTTCTAAGTTGAATAACCAAACTAAGATTGCAGCCAATGTGATTGCCAGCATAGAGGCAGGCCAACTTGGTTTAATACGTTTGAAAGCGAAATAGGCACTCAGCGTTAATAAAGCCATTAGTAAGGTGGGAATATGAGTTTGCGATAAATAGGTTGGCACACCTCCTAAGCGCTCCAGTAAGTAGCGTTCGTCAAAGGTAAAACCAAATACTTTTGAAAACTGGCTAACAATAATGGTAATAGCTACGCCATTGAGCAGTCCCATTAAAATAGGTTTTGATAAAAAGTCAGCAAGTACACCTAGTTTAAAGCGGCTGGCAATAAAGCACCAGATACCTGTCATTGCGGTCATGGTGATCACTAATTGCCAATGTTTAAAGCTATCGCCTGCGGCAAGTGGAGTCACTACTGCGGCAATCACCGCACAGGTTGCGGCATCAGGGCCAATAATAAGCTGTTTAGAGGTACCAAATAGTGCATAAAGCATCATAGGTAAGATACAAGAATAGAGACCAACGGCGGCATTTACGCCGGTAAGCTGCGCATAAGCAATAGCTACAGGCAATGCCACGGCTGCAACTGATAAGGCTGCTCGCATATCGTCGGCAAGCCATTGGCGCTGATAATTAAACAACGTTTGTAAACCAGGCATAAAATTATATAAACGCGACAACACTGAAAAATCCCTTTAATAATAAGGAATAGATAGTAAGTTCTGTATAAAAATAAGTATAGTAACTAAACGCGTTATAGTGGATTAAATATGATGGTTTTAGCTTAATGATGAGATGGATATAGTGAAAAAATAAAAAGCCCAGCATATTTGCTGGGCTCAATGTATATCAATTTAAAATTAGCTGTTCAATTGACCCGTAGATGACTCTATATGGGCACGAACAAACCACTGATATTGCTCAAGCTCGGCAAGTTGCGCAATGATCATATCTTCAGATACCGGATCAAGCTCAGCAAGTGATTCTATAGCTTTACGGTGATCACCGTTAACGCCGTTATATACTTTGTCTAATGCAGCTAAGTGCTCGGTTACTAAACCTTTGCCTATAGCGTAGTCTTCCCATGTACGACGATCGACAATTGATTTTGGTGTACCAACAGGGACGCCGCCTAAAGTGGCAATACGTTCTGCTATGGTGTCGGTCATTTCACGTACGGTTTCAACTTGAGGGTCTAGCATTTCATGTACGCCAATAAAGTTTGGACCTACTACATTCCAATGAATATGTTTTAAAGTTAGCTGTAAATCAATTAGCGCTACCATGCGATCTTCTAGAACAGATATTGCTTTATTTGCTGATTCGTTTTCTACACCGGGAGCGGTAAATTCAGCGACTTTGTTTGCATTATTACTGTTACTCATTATGCCTCCTACTATTTCAAAATAGTGCTCGCTTAACTCAAGTGAGTGTTTTAATTGCGATAACGAACACGTCTTGTATTAATAGAAGCAATGCTCATGCCGATAGTATTGTTATTTTAAGTTGCTGAAATTATTGTTTTAATTTTTAATTGGCGGTATTTTTCATAGCAACAAACTTAAGTGCATATGAAAAATATGCACTTTTTTGTAAATTCTGCAAAAAAGCACGTTTAAAACGGGGGCACGTTAAGGACTCTTTTTGCCTACGCTATTTAGGCAAAAGAAAACTGGGTTCAGTGTTTAATCGTTATAGCGTTTTTTGATATTGATGCGCTTTTAATACGTCAAACGGAATAATGTCGAGCGCTTTTTGGTTTGTAGCTTCAAGTACCACAGGAGGAGCAACGTTTGCAGCAATGGCATGATACCAACGCACTGCGCACAAGCACCATTTGTCGCCAGCTTTTAAGCCAGCAAAATCATACAAAGGATTAGGGCTAATTAAATCGTTACCTTGCGCTTTAGAAAACTGCAAAAATTCGTCGGTCATAATGGCGCATACACTGTGATTGCCAAAGTCTGAATCTGGCACATAGCAAAACCCTTCACGGGTATAGCCACCATTACCACAACACAGTTGTAAGCGAGTTCCCAGTACATTTAATTGATTAGCCATGCAGCACAGTTACCTTGTAATAATCATCGAAAGCAGAGGTGTTTACCATAACAGGCCGTTAGTGACTTAGCTATCTATGCTATTAATTTTATACATCTTTAAGCGAGTAAAAAACTGCACTTAGTAAAGCCAAAATGCAGTTTTTACTAAGCAAGGGCGCTTACGAAAGTAGTGCTGCCGCTAAACGCACAAAATCAGAAGACGTTAAAATACCCACTAGCTGACCCTGCTGGCTAACAACGGGCATACAACCGTGGCGATTATCTACAAAAAACTTAACCACATCTGATAACGGCTGCTCTGGGGTGACACTAATAAAATCACTCACCATAATATCTTCTACTTTTGTGAGTTTCTCTTTTCGTTGTAATGCATTTGCACCAAACGTTGCCATGATCCCCATAACTTTAGCGACCATGATTTTTTGTGTCAGCATACCGACAAATGCGCCGTCTTCGTCGATAACAGGAATATGACGAATATTTTTTTCTTTCATTAAATTATGTGCGTCATGCAGGGTGCTTTTTACGTTCACTGAAAATGGGTTAGCTGTCATTAAGTCGGTAACATTTTGACTCATGTTTATTCCTTTATGTTATCTGTAGTGTATCAGCTTATATTAGCGCTATTTTTAAGCTTTGCACCTTATTCAGATCAAGGTTTTTACGGATTTAATAAACAGGAGGAGAGAGGAGTCACTTAACTAAATGCCCAAAAGCATTTAATTAAGTGAATGATAGAAAGAGATTAAAATTTTTTCGACAAGTGTTACTCGTAACCGCGTGGTTTTTTAGTTTTAATTACCGCAATGTAACCGTGCCAGCTAGCATAACTAAGTAGCGGCATAATAATAATGAATCCAGCTGCACCTGCAGCAAAGCCCAGCGCTACCAATACAAATATACAAATTGACCACACCACCATGGCAGCAAAGTTTTCTTTAACCGCGTGGATTGAAGAAACCACGGCAGTCATAATATCAACGCGTCTTTCCATCATAATTTGCGGGGTAAACGCTGAGATTGAAAACACACTGACCAATAAAATTCCGCCGATAATACTGCCTATAGTTAAAAACGCCGAAAGTTCTTCAAAGGTAGGATTTGCGTGGTTTGGGTATAACGCATGCACAATTGCAGCTAGGCGCATCCAAATAATCATAATTACCATAAGTAATACCGCAAACCCCCATTCACCTACAGGGTTACGAAACATTGATTTTAATGAATGGCTTAACGTAGGTTTGTGGCCTTTTTCAAGCTCCCAGGCTACATCGTATAGGCCAACGGCGAATACCGGACCGATTAAAGCAAAAGCAACGGTTGCAGGTAAAATAGCTAAGTGGCTGTCGGTAAGTACAACAGAGTAAACAATCGCTACCGGAATAAGCGTGAAGATTAAACCGTAAATTAAACTCAACATGGGCGCGCGCGCCATATCTTTAAACGCTAACGAAAGCCAATGAAAAGCGGCAAATGTATTTACTTTGTTGCACTCTAAACAGCGTGCGAATTTAGTGTCTTTTTCTATCGTGTTTGTAGTTGGCATAAAGATGCTCCTTTTTTAGTCACCTTTTAGTTTTAGAACATAGATGTTTTATTTACAACTCGTAAACAACTTATACGCAAGATTTAATCGCATTGTTCATTTGTTAGTCATTTTTATAGGGGGAACGGTTTTACTTCCGTGTATAAGTAAACACTTAAAAAGTGGGTTCGTATTTCTTTTCTACAATGGTAATCTAACCGCTGTACCTAATGTTAAGAGACCGTAATGAAGGAAAATAAACAACAATTTCAAGGAGCTTTACTGGGCAGTAAACGGTTTTTACCTCTGTTTGTGACGCAGTTTTTCTCTGCTTTAAATGACAATGTTTATAAGCAATCAATCTTGCTTATTTTAATTTTTCAAGCTGCTACGGTAGCCGATGGTGCCTTTTATTCTAATCTGGCGGCAGGATTATTTATTTTACCGTTTTTTCTATTTTCAGGCATGGCTGGGCAAATTGCAGAAAAGTTGGAAAAATCAAAACTGATCAGCATGGTAAAGTTTTGCGAAATTCCTATTATGCTGGTGGGCGTAGTATCGATTTTAACCGAGCAGGTTTGGTTAATGTTAGGTACTGTATTTTTAATGGGTTTACAAAGCACTTTTTTTGGACCGCTTAAGTACTCTATTTTACCGCAACATGTGGCCCCAAATGAGCTAACCAAAGCGAATGGGCTGGTGGAGTCGGGCACTTTTGTCGCTATTTTATTGGGCACCGTATTTGGCACCTATTATATAACCCAAGCAGCGGGCCCTATTTATATCAGTATCGCAATAGTGAGCCTAGCGGTTATTGGCTTTATGAGCAGTCGATTTATTCCTAAAAGTGCTGCCAATGATGCTAATTTAAAAGTATCGATTAACCCTATTACTTCAACCAAAAGTGTTTTTAATGCGCTTAAGGCACAAACCGAGTCGGTGGGTAAGTCAGTATTAGGGATCAGCTGGTTTTGGCTTATTGGTGCGGTGATACTAACGGCGCTCCCTAATTACGTAAAACATGTAATGGGAGGCGATGAGTTGGTGGTGACGGCTGCTTTAGTGGTGTTTTCGTTGAGTATTGCATTGGGGTCTTTATTGTGTGAAAAGCTATCACGTTCACGTATTGAGTTAGGTATTGTGCCTTTTGGTGCACTGTTAATTACCTTATTTTTATATTTACTAAGCCAAGAGCCTGGTATTGAATTTTATCGCCAAGTTAGTGAGTTGCAGCTTACTCTTGAACAAGTAATTAATACCGGCGATATGCTCTGGCATTTTGTTTGGATGGCAGGTATTGGTATTGCCTCGGGGTTTTATACCGTGCCTTTGTATGCACTCATTCAGCAGCGTACTCACCCCGATAGCCGTTCTCGGGTAATTGCAGCTAATAATGTATTAAACGCACTGTTTATGGTCGGCAGCGCCGTTTTAAGTATTATCACTTTAACGCTATTACACTGGAATATTTCACAATTACTGTTGTTATTAGCAGGGCTTAATTTACTGATATCGGTTTATATATACAGCAAAGTTCCTGAGTTCTTTTTACGCTTTATTATTTATATTTTAGCGATTTGCATGTATCGGGTGCGCACTAAAGGCGAGCCTAACATTCCCGATGAAGGGGCTGCGGTAGTGGTAAGTAACCATGTTAGCTTTGTTGATTGGATGTTTATTTTAGCGGCGTCGCCTAGGCCAATTCGGTTTGTTGTATTTGCACCTATTTACTATTCACCGGCACTTAATTGGTTATTTAAAATGGCCAAAGCCATTCCAATCGATAGTCAAAAATCAAACCCTAAGGCGTTTAATAAAGCTTTTGATGACATTGCACAAGCATTGGAACGTGGTGAGCTAGTGGGTATTTTTCCTGAAGGAAAGCTCAGCGGTGATGGCGAAGTTGATGTGTTTCGCCGTGGTATTGAAAAAATAATTCAGCGCACGCCTGTGCCTGTTATCCCTGTTCATTTAGATGGACTATGGGGCAGTATGTTTAGTCGAAAAACTAAATGGCGACTACCTAGACCCAAATGGTCGTTGGTAAGCGTAGCGATTGGTGAGCCGGTTGCGTCTGAAAATGTGAGTGCCGATGACTTACGTGATCGAGTACTTGCTTTAAAGTAGCTTTACAATAAAAAAGCGCTGCAATTAATTGCAGCGCTGTGGTTGTGTTACTTAATGGTTATTAACGGTCTAAATTCATTACTTTAGTCCATGCTTTAACAAAGTCTTCTACAAACTTTTGTTTTGATGTATCAAAAGCATACACCTCAGCAACTGCACGTAGTTCTGAATTTGAACCAAAAATCAGATCAACCGAAGTGGCGGTGTACTTTTTCTCACCTGATTGACGATCAAAGCCTTGATAAATGCCAGCATCAGACGATTTTTTCCATACCGTCGACATATCTAACAAGTTAACGAAGAAATCGTTATTTAGTGTACCTGGCTTGTCGGTAAATACGCCGTAGTCAGTGCCTTTATAGTTTGCATCAAGTGAGCGTAAGCCACCTACTAATACAGTCATTTCAGGGACTGTTAGGTCAAGCTGATCCGCTTTATCAATCAGCATTTCAGTTGGTGATTTATAGCTTTTCTCTGCATCAAAATAGTTTCTAAAACCATCGGCTGGCAGCTCTAATAAGCTAAATGCATTAACGTCAGTTTGTGCTTGTGTAGCATCGCCACGGCCAGCATTAAACGGCACGTCTACTGAGTAGCCTGCATCTTTGGCTGCTTTTTCAATCGCTGCATTACCACCAAGCACAATTAAATCAGCAAGCGATACATGGCTTTTGCTAAATAAGCTGTCGTTAAAGTCAGCTTGAATCGCTTTTAATACTTTAAGTACCTTTGTGGTTTCTGCTGGATTATTTACTGCCCAATCTTTTTGTGGTGCTAGCGCAATACGTGCGCCATTGGCTCCGCCACGCATATCTGAATCACGGTAACTGGCAGCCGATGCCCATGCCACACGTACTAAATCAGGTACACTTAGGTTCGAGTCTAAAATAGCAGCTTTCAGCTCTTTTACTGCACCAGCATCAATGTTTGATTTAGTCTCTGCTGAAATAGGGTCTTGCCAAATTAAGTCTTCTTTTGGTACTTCTTTACCTAAAAAGTTACGTGGTGGTCCCATATCTCTGTGAGTTAATTTGTACCATGCTTTAGCAAAGGCAAGTTGATACTCTTTTGGGTCATTTAAAAAGCGTTCAGCAATTTTGCGATATTCAGGATCAAATTTTAATGCTAAATCGGCAGTGGTCATTACCGGTGGGTTAAATTTACCCTTAACGTGCGCATCAGGTACTGACTTATGTAATGATTCATCTGTTGGGATCCACTGAATAGCGCCAGCAGGACTGCGAGTTTGTTTCCACTCAAAGTTAAGTAGGTTGCTTAAGTATAATGATGACCAGCGAGTAGGTGCTTGTGTCCATGCGCCTTCTAAACCACTAGATACGGTATCTTCAGAGTGGCCTTTACCACATTTGTTTTTCCAGCCTAAACCTTGCTCTTCAATACCTGCTGCAGCAGGCTCTGCACCCACACAGTCTTTAGGTTTGTGCGCACCATGCATTTTACCAAAGGTGTGACCACCGGCGATAAGTGCTAGGGTTTCTTCATCGTTCATCGCCATGCGAGAAAACGCAACACGAATATTTTTAGCTGAGCCAATAGGATCAGGAACCCCTTTAGGCCCTTCTGGGTTTACATAAATTAAACCCATGTGTGTTGCACCCAATGGGCGTTCTAGTTTGCCGCTGGCATCTTCACGGTCGCTGGCAAGCATTTCTACTTCAGGACCCCAGTAAACCATGTCTGGTTCCCAATCGTCAGTACGACCACCAGCAAAACCATAGGTTTCAAACCCCATGTTTTCTAAGGCAACATTACCGGCTAATACGATTAAGTCTGACCATGAAAGGGCTTCACCGTATTTTTGTTTAATTGGCCAAAGTAAACGGCGCGCTTTATCCAAGCTTACGTTATCTGGCCAGCTATTAAGCGGTTCAAAACGTTGTTGACCACCGCCAGCGCCACCACGGCCATCAAGCGTACGATAGGTACCTGCACTGTGCCAAGTCATACGAATAAAAAATGGGCCATAGTTACCAAAATCTGCCGGCCACCAATCTTGAGATTGGGTTAGCAGAGCGTCTATATCACTTTTTACAGTGTCTAAATCTAGGCTGTTAAATGCCTCTGCATAATTAAAGTCGGCACCGTAAGGGTTTGAACGTAGATCATGATCGCGAAGAGGAGATAGGTTAAGTTGATCTGGCCACCAAAATTGGTTGGTTCTGGTTGCACCCATTTTTGCCTCACCCATGCCTACAGCACCTTGTGGCTTAGACATTTGTGGTTTTTCTTGACTAAAAGCAGAGCCAGACATAAGTGCCATACTTATAAATCCAACAAGCGCTTTTTTTGTAAATGATCGGTTTTTCATTGTCAGCTTCCTTAAAGTTAACGAATTTCGTTATATACAAAGCGTATTAAAAATAGGGTCTACTCATTAAAAAACAGTAGGCTAATACTTCATTCAAGTTGTTGTTAAACAAGCCTGAATGGCTAAGCAGTGAGGATAGTATAGTAAAGAGGGTAAAAACCGTGTGCGAAATAAAACGATTAGTGCAATCTATAAAAATGATTTATTAAATTTAATCGATTAAATAAATGAATTGTAAATACGCAAAGAAGGCTTTGCAGAGCTATAGGCATAAAAAAGCCCAGCGTAGGCTGGGCTATTAAATAAACTTAGTGCTATTGAGTTTTCATTAACTTACTGGTGATCACACCAGAGGTCATAGCACCCGACACGTTGAGTGCGGTACGCGCCATATCTATTAAAGGCTCAATAGAAATAAGTAAAGCCACTACCTCTATAGGTAATCCCATGGTAGGTAATACAACCAACGCTGCGAAAGTAGCACCACCGCCTACGCCAGCAATACCAAACGAGCTAATAACCACAATACCAATAAGCGGTAAAATAAACTCAAACGTGAGTGGGTCTATCCCCACACTTGGCGCAACCATCATCGCGAGCATGGCAGGGTAAATACCAGCACAGCCGTTTTGACCTATGGTGGCACCAAAAGAAGCCGATAAGTTAGCGATTGCTGGGGGCACTTTTAACTGGTTAATTTGCACATCTACATTCATAGGAATCGATGCCGCTGAGCTACGCGAGCTAAAGGCAAAGGTGAGCACTGGCCAGATTTTTTCAAAGTAATGTTTTGGATTGACACCTACTAAGCTAAGCAGTAAACCATGCACAACAAACATTAATAAAATAGCCACGTAAGAAGCAACGATAAAGGCAAGTAAATTTAAAATGTCGCTACTACTAGAGTTTGCCACAACACTTGCCATTAGGCCTGCAACACCATAAGGCGTTAGAGCAATTACCATGCGAACTAAGCTCATTACTGTTGCTTGTAGGGCGTTAACACCGTTACGAATTGGGCTAGCAAGCTCTGTTTTTTCAAGCATTACTTTACGCGCAGCTATACCAACAAGTACACCAAATATAACCGTGGCAATAATAGAGGTTGAACGTTGATTACTTAAATCTGCAAAGGGATTTTCAGGAATAAAGCTCAGTAGCATTTGTGGCACACTTAAGTCGGCTACATTCGCTGCTTTGCTTTGCAGGGTGTCCATTCTAGCGGCTTCACGAGTACCTGAAACAAGCCCTTCAATGCTCAAATCAAATCCATACGTTACCGCAATACCAATTAATGCTGCAATCGCGGTGGTAAACAGTAAAACAGAGATGCTAATAAAGGATATTTTCCCCAGTGAGCCTTGGTTCTCAAGCTTAACCACAGCGGCAATCATAAAGACCAATACCAGTGGCATGATGATCATTTTTAGTAACCCGACATAGCCTTTACCTACTATGCTAACCCAGCTGAGTATTTCTTTAATGGTTTCTGGGGAATGGGCAAATAAAAACTGTAGGGCTAAACCAAAGGCGCTACCAAGTACTAAACCAAATAAAACGGTACGAGATAAAGAGCTGCTTTTTTGCGAAACAAGATAAATAGCAAACAGCAAACCGATAAATAATGCCAACATTAATAATACAGCAAGCGACATGGTACCCTCTTTTATAGCTGTGAATTAGCGCGGCACTTTAACGCTTTGTAAGACGTTAACAAAATACACTTTCGCTATGGGATAGAATTAAAAGGAATATAGTAATAATATTAAAGTATAACGAATCAGCGTTTTATTGTACAAGCTTATTCATATGCTTGTATTTTCTTTAATTTATAGGGTTTACTATAGATCGTAAGCCTTGTTTAAAGCGTAAGTCTCATACGAATTAATTGGTCAACGTGTTCACTTTAGTTTTATTTAAAAATAGGGAGTAAAGGTATGTTAAAGGCAATAATGACGCTGGTGATGGTTTTAGTAGTAAGCGGATGTTCAACCCAGTATCCAAATCAAGCACTACTTGGTAAGCAATTTCCCACTGTTACAGGAGAAAGCTTAGAGCAACAGTCATTCACTATTCCTGATGACTTTAACAACCCACATACGTTGCTATTAATTGGTTATAAACAAGATAGCCAGTTTGATATTGATCGTTGGCTTATTGGTTTAGATATGACTGCAGTGGATGTAACGGCCTATGAGTTGCCAACTATTCAGGGCATGGTTCCTCGTATGTTTAGTACCTTAATTGATAGCGGTATGCGCAAAGGGATCCCAAAAGAGTTGTGGGGTGGGGTGATCACAATTTACGAAGATGGCGATAAAGTTCAGGCATTTACTGGCAACGAAAATCCTAATAACAGCCGTGTGATACTGCTTGATGAGAGTGGCAAAATTATTTACTTTTACGACCGTGGCTTTTCTGTTTCGGCATTAAATAATTTAAAAGCGGTTTTGGAAAAGCAATAAGTTGTAGTTAAATTTAGTTGCCTTTGGGCACGCTATTATTAAGTTAGCGTGCCACGTTAAATGCATTACTCGCTTACGTTATTTCTGCCTTTCTTTTTAGCTCTATAAAGGGCTAAATCGGCATTTTTCAATGCCTCATCAAAGCTTTGTTTTGCCGCTCTTTGCGCTACACCTATAGAAACCGTCACGTTTACCGTTTTGTTGTCACTTGGCTGTTTACCTTTACGAGATTTCTTATCGGTTCGTTTTGGGTTTCTGATCACCATGTCGTAGGTGGCAATATTTTCGCGCAGTGTTTCTAGTTCAGGGATTGACTGCTCGGCTGTTTTACGCGGGAACACCACCGTAAATTCTTCTCCACCATAGCGGTAAATCTTGCCACCCCCTTTAATGCCAGCCATTTTAGCCGCCACTAGCTTTAACACTTGGTCGCCAATATCGTGGCCATAGGTATCGTTGAATTTTTTAAAGTGGTCAATGTCGAGCATAGCAACGGTGTACTTTCGACCTAATGATAAAGCAAGCTGATTAAGAGCTCGCCGCGTTGGTAAGCTGGTTAAATCGTCTCTATAGGCTAAATAATAAGAGTCTGTACTTACTGCCAATAAATACAAAGAAGCCATAAGCACGGCTATTACAGACCAAGGAAAATCAATAATGTGTTGCTGATTAAGGCACCACATAATAAAAGTAATTAATAAGGCGGTTTGAGTCAGGTTATGGGCCCTCAAGCTTTGCCAAATAAGCAAGCCGCCAATTATTGAAAGCGGTAAAACAATGGGAAAGTAAGGAAGTAGTTGAGTATAAAAAGAGGATTGTATTGTTAGTTCTTGTAAATGTTGGCTCAGTGCTAACCAAGCAAACGCAGCACCGCCGCAAACAATAACAAGTAAACTGCGAGTTACTGTGTGTATTGATAAAAGCGCTCTATCTTTTATGACTGCTAATAACATTAATAAACTTGCAGCGCATAATAAGGTCCAGTCAGGTTGCGCTTTGAGCCAGTCAGACCAAGGTAAAGCGTAGTCTAATGAAGATAAATAAATCACCCAAAATGCACAAAGCAGTGCAACTCGACTTCGATTAAACTGAGTAGCAAATACAGCAGTAATAACCAGTAATGGATAAACAAGGTTATTAATAAGAGAGAGCTTACTTTGCCATTGAACTTGAAACTGAACTAATAATAAAAATAAGCCACATAGCCCTAAAAGGCTCAAAGAAGTTGATTTAACTCCTGCTAATTTTAACAACCCATGCTCCAAAGACCGATGTCTAAAAAATAAAGGCTTATTGTATTCATATTGAAAAATATTACTACTTTAATGCTTATTAATTATTTAAAAACAATACCTTAAAACTAATTTGGGTGGCTTTTATCGACATTTTTTAACCAAATGTATGACATTTTCGATAAGATAAAAACAGTAATAAAGCTTATTTGAGAGGTTTAGATAGAATGTATTATCGCGCCTTTAGCAATTTAAGAGGCCATCCATGGCCTTTTTGCTAATTATTCTTATAGCGAGGGTAGTCACTGTAGCCTTGCTCAGTGCCACCATACATAGTGCTGGCATCGGCTTCATTTAATGGCCAATTATTTTTTATGCGTGCTGGCAAGTCAGGGTTGGCAATAAAAGGGCGACCAAAAGCAAATAAATCCCCATAACCTTTAGCTAACATCGCCAAGGACTTATCAACCGTGTATTTACCAGCATAAATAATACGCCCAGAAAATTCTGCGCGTGCCGCTTTATAAAATTGCTCTGGCAAATCAGGAGCATTGTCCCAATCGGCTTCAGCAATTGAAAGATAGGCAATACCTGCTTGCTCAAGTACTTTAATGGCTTCTATATAAGTATGTTGAGGGTCTGATTCTACTAATCCTAAATAAACACGGGTTTCATCAGTACTGCTAAATAGCGGCGCAAATCTAACCCCTAAACGCTCAGCGCCAACTACATCACTAACGGCAGCAACAATCTCTTTTAAAAAGCGTAAGCGATTAGTCAGTGAACCACCGTATTCATCTTCACGTTGGTTACTATGCTCAGAAATAAATTGGTTTACTAAGTAGCCATTAGCACAATGCAGTTCCACACCATCAAACCCAGCCTCTAGCGCATTACGGGCAGCTTGTGCATACATGCCAACAAGCTCTTTTACTTCATTTGTTGTTAAAGCTTGTGGTTCATTTGGATCGGCTAAAGCGCCTTGAGCTGGGCCTGTTTCTATAAACACTTTCACACTATCAGCTGCTATTGCTGAGGGAGCAACAGGTTTGGCTTCATTTGGTTGTAGGCTAGTATGCGATACACGGCCTACATGCCACAGCTGGGCAAAAATAACTCCCCCTTCTGCATGCACGGCATTAGTCACTTTTTTCCAGCCAACGATTTGTTCAGCAGAGTGAATACCGGGTGTCCAAGCGTATCCTTGTCCTCTGGGCTCAATTTGAGTGCCCTCGGTAACCATAAATCCAGCACTTGCACGTTGTGCGTAGTAAGTTGCCATTACTTCGTTGGGGATATTGCCAGGTACTGTACTGCGTGAGCGGGTAAGTGGCGGCATAACAATACGATTTTTAAGGGTATATGGCCCTAAACTAATGGATGAAAATAAACTGTCGATATTTTTACTCGGTTGACTCATTTGAATACCTTTTAAATTAACTATGCTGCTTAGTGCTTATAACAATGCTGGTGAGCATAGGGATTTAAAGCTACAATTTGAAACAACACTTTTTTGTTTTAGATACAATTATGAATGGTATAGGTCGGCTGGATATAAAGCAGTTGCGAGTTTTAAGCGCTTTACTCAAATTAAAAAATGTATCGCATGTTGCGCAAAAAATGGGGCTAACTCAGCAAGCCATTAGTGAGCAGCTGCGAAAATTACGCGACTTATTTGATGATAGGCTGTTTATTCGTCAAGGCAATACGATGCTGCCAACGCCAAAAGCGCTAACGCTTGAACTACCGATTAATCAAATTCTGAGTCAACTAGACGCGTTATTAGTGCCGCCACAGTTTTCTCCGCAAAGTTACCAAGGTGTTTTTACTATAAGTGCTACGGATTATGCGATTGCTGCACTTTTACCTCAGTTATTAGCAATTACTCGCCGTGAAGCGCCAGGCTTAAAGTTGATTATTCGAGACTTTGCATCCGATAACGTTAACCAGCTCATTAGTGCAGGAGAGCTTGATTTACTGATTAGCTTTGTTGAATTTATTCCTGATAATTTAGTTTACGATACCCTATTTGAAGAACAGCATATTTGTATTGCAGGCGCACATGCGCCCACATCTTCACAGCCTTTGAGCTTAGCTGAGGTTGCGAGCCGGCCACAGTTGGTGGTGTCGGCATCTAGAGCAAACTTACGTGGTTCGCACGATCGCTGGTTTGCAGATAAAGGCTACAAACGAAATATTGTCATGTCAGTACCTGGGTTTTCATCTGTGCCTGATTTACTCAATACCACCGATTTAATTGCGTTTTACCCATCACGGTTATTGCCAAATAGTAAGGTGAAGCAATTGGAGATTGAATTATTACCGCCGCCGTTTAAGGTGATTGCAGCCTGGCACCCGCGTTCAAATAATAGCGATATTCATCAGTGGCTTATTGCGCAATTAAAGCGTATTTAGACTGACTTTACGTGAGCTAGATTTATTATTCACAGTTCAGGTTATATAATTAACCTGAACTCTAGATAATAAATCTATCTCAAGCAGCTATTTTGAGCGCTAACTGCGTTGAATTTACTTGCAATAGACTAGCTATTGACGCGTAATTTCGCCTTGTTTTCACTGAAAATCTCTGGCTAGAGAAAATAAACATAAATATCATTTTTGATTCAATATGTTAGTAAATCTCTTAACCAGAGTTCAGGTTAATTAGTTGACGAATGTCGCTTCCTGTTGGTGCTTCATGGGCACGTAACGAAAAGGCGGGTAAAACCGCTAATATATGATCAAATATATCTGACTGAATATTTTCATATTCACCCCAATTGGTGGTATTGGTGAATGCGTAAATCTCAATGGGTAACCCTTGGGTTGTTGGCGCTAATTGCCTTACCATTAAGGTCATACCCTGATGAATATGCGGGTGCTGTTTTAATAGCGCCACCAAATAGTGACGAAATGTACCCACATTAGTGAGCCTGCGGCCATTTAAAGTGCAGCTCATATCTACTTTTTTAGTCGTGTTCTGCTCGTTAATAGTCGATAGCGTACTTTCAAGATAATTGCTTAGCAAGTCAGCTTTTTTAAGAGCAACAAGTGCGGCTTCATCTAAAAAGTGCACACTACTCATTTCTAGATGAATGCTGCGTTTTATCCGGCGTCCACCAGAGTCTGACATACCGCGCCAATTTTTAAATGAGTCGGAGATAAGCGCATAAGTAGGAATGGTAGTAATGGTTTTATCCCAATTTCTTACTTTAACTGTGGTTAACGCAATATCAATAACATCACCATCGGCGCCGTACTTAGGCATTTCTAACCAGTCACCTACCGCCAGCATATTATTGGCAGAGAGCTGAATACCTGCTACTAATCCTAAAATAGCGTCTTTAAATACCAGTAATAACACCGCAGACAGAGCGCCTAAGCCACTTAGTAAAATTAATGGTGACTTATTCATCAACAACGAAACGGCTAAAATGGCAGTTAATACACTGGCAATAAGCTTAATTGTTTGCAAAAAGCCGCGCAGCGGAAAGTGAGCGCTTAGGGGGCGCTTATCGGAAATTGCTTGAAATATATCCAGTAACGAAAACAGCGAAAGCAAGGCAAATAAAATGATCCACTGATCGGTGATCATTTGAATCAAATACAAAAACGTAGTGCCTTCGGGTATCCATAGTTGCGCCTGAATAACAACGACCGCTCCTTGTAAAACAAATGAGATATTACGAGCGAGCTTCTTTGCTGAATATAAAGGACTTTTACTATCGGGTTGCGCTGCTTGTTCGCTAAAACGGTTTTTAACTAAGCGCTGAGAAATCAGCCTTAAAATAAGGTGTAATATTAATGCAAATAGCGCAATCCAAGCCAATACAATCAGGTCGTACCATAAAAAAGGGCTCCCCGGAAAATAATCGCCAAACCATTGCAGTAAAAAATCTCGCAGCTGTGCACGTGTTCCTGTCATTAATACTCCATAAGGGCGTTATTATTAATTACTGGTAGTTAAGCAGCTGTAATGTAAAAAGTCTATTTAAGACTTTTTACATTGTGTAGTTACAGTTTACTATGCTCGAGTTGCTGGCTAAGCTCTTCAAAAATACTTGGATCATCTATGGTTGAGGGTATTTGCAGTTCTTCACCATCAATTAACTGCCGCAGGTTTTTACGTAAAATTTTGCCAGAACGGGTTTTTGGTAACCGCTCTACACACATAATATTTTTAAGGCATGCAATAGCGCCAATTTGATTACGAACGGTTTGCACCAATTGCTGTTCTACCTCTTTATGTGAGCCATGAAAATCATTTTTTAGCACCACCATCGCCATTGGGTTTTGCCCTTTTAGCGCATCACTAATACCAAATACTGCACATTCAGCTACAGCTGGGTGCGCGGCAACAATTTCTTCCATTTCACCAGTGGATAAACGGTGCCCTGCAACATTAATCACATCGTCGGTGCGACCCATAATAAAGAGGTAACCATCGTCATCAATATAACCACCATCACCAGATAAGTAGTAGCCATCGTATTCGGCCAAATAACCAGCCTTAAAACGAGCCGTATTTTGCCAAATTGTTGGTAAACAGCCCGGCGGTAAAGGCAGTTTTATAACAACCGCACCTTGCTCATTAGGGGCACATTTATCCCCATTCATATCTAAAATTCGTACGTCAAATCCAGGCGTTGCAACCGTTGAACTTCCGGCTTTTGTAGGCAGGTGTTCAATGCCTACAGGGTTACACGCAATTGCCCAGCCGGTTTCGGTTTGCCACCAATGATCAAGTACCGGTAAGCCTGTTTTTTCTTTGAGCCAATCGTAGGTAGGTGGGTCTAAACGCTCTCCGGCTAAAAATAATCGTTTCAGACTAGACGTATCATACTTCTTAAATCCTTCGGCATTGGGGTCTTCTTTTTTAATCGCGCGAAACGCAGTGGGGGCACTAAATAAAGCATTCACTTTGTATTCTTCTACTACGCGCCAAAAAGCACTGGCATCGGGAGTTCTAACTGGTTTTCCTTCAAACAAAATAGTTGCGCATCGATACATAAGTGGCGCATACACAATATATGAGTGGCCTACTACCCAGCCAATATCAGAGGCGGCCCAAAACACGTCACCCGGTTTCATGCCATATACGGTTTCCATACTGTAATGCATAGCAACCGCATGACCGCCATTTTCACGCACCACACCCTTAGGTGTCCCTGTTGTGCCTGAGGTGTATAAAATATAAAGCGGATGATCACCACTGACCGCAACAGGCTCAACCGGTGTGGCCGTTTGCATTGCATCTGCCCAGTTTATGTCGCGATTAGCCGTTAGCGGAGCAGTGACTTGTTCACGCTGATAAATAATACAGTGTTCAACTTTATAGCTAGCAGCTTCAAGCGCGTTATCTAGTAATTCTTTGTATTCAATTACGGTATTTACTTCTACACCGCAAGAGGCACTGAGTACCAATTTGGGCTTGGCATCGTCAATCCGTACCGCTAATTCATGCGCTGCAAAGCCACCAAATACAACAGAATGAATAGCGCCAATTCGGGCGCAGGCTAACATACCAATTACTGCCTCGGGGATCATAGGCATATAAATCACTACGCGGTCGCCTTTAGTCACCCCTAAAGACTGCATTACCCCTGCAAATTTAGCGACCTCTTGCTGCAGTTGTAAATAGCTAAAACTGCGTTTGCTATTGGTAACCGGTGAGTCATAAATTAAGGCGGTCTCATTCCCATGCCCAGCGATTACATGTTGGTCTAATGCTAAAAAACAGCTGTTAAGTTGGCCGTCTGCATACCAGTGGTGCAGTCCTTGTTGATCTTGTGTATATGCTGTTTCTGGAGCCTTGTACCAAGGAAGTCGCTTACTTTGTGATAACCAAAACGCTGCCGGGTCTTGTTTAAACTCGTTGTAATGTTGTTTGTATTCACCTGACATAAAGGCTCCTGAGAAAAATATAATCTAACGTAATTTAAAACTAAGCGCTTTTTATCAATAGCGATATTCGACCATGGTCGGTTAAATAGTGAGCGACACTTTTGTTTTTTGGTTAACGTAATGATTGTATGGAACTAAAAGGTACCAACTAATGTAAAATGTAACTGTAATTAATGAAGAGTAATTGGATAAAAGAATGAATCAAATGGTCAGGGTAGGCGTTGCAGTAATAGTAATGCATGATAATAAAATTCTACTGGGTGAACGGATAGGCGCGCATGGTGCAAATACGTGGGCAACTCCTGGTGGGCACTTAGAATTTGGTGAAACGGTTGAGCAATGTGCTGTGCGTGAAGTAGCAGAAGAAACGGGCCTTGATGTTACTAATATTCGAAAACTCGATTTTACCAACGATATATTTAGCAAAGAGAACAAACATTATATTACTTTATATGTGCAAGCAGACTATGAGGGTGGTGAAGTGGTAAATAAAGAGCCACATAAATGTTTGCAGTGGCGTTGGTGCGATATTAATAACTTGCCTTCACCTTTGTTTGCCTCATTAAAAAATTATTTAGCACAGAGTTCCTTGCCCGCTGAGTATTAAAGTTTTTTTGGCATAGGAAGTTGCCATTTATTTAAAATTTGTTGATATTCACCGCTTTCTTTGATGGCATTTAACCTATCGCTAATAATTTTTGCTGTGTGTGAATCAAGTTGATTACTGGCTGCAAAATGCAAAGAAGAAGGTAATTCATCTAAATGGATGCGCTTTGAAATTAAATGAGGGTCGAGCCCGCTGCGCTTTAATTCGTTTTCAAGTGTGAGCGTGTTAGTAACGACAAAGTCGATACGATCTTTATATAGCATTTTCCAGAGCTGCTGATAATAACTCACTAATACCAAGTTTTCATTTTCAGTAAAACCTTGGGCTTCTAAATAGGCCTGCGCAGAGTAACCGCGAATAGTGGCTACTTTGTATTCTTTAGCGAAGTTTAAATGAATCACTTCATCTTTATGGCTGCGTAAGCTAACTAGGTATGCGTCTGCAAAGTAAACTTTACCCAGCCACTTAAATTGATGATGCCTGTTTGGTGTTTTTAGCAGTGACAGCATAATGGCATTAGGGTTGGCTTGTTGCTGCTGAAACATTCTAGCCATTGGCATTATTTCAAACTTTGCTGTTAAATCAGTCCCTTTTAGTACAGCTTTTGCGATATCAACCAATGCGCCCTGCGTTTCACCTTGGGGATTTTTAAAATGATAAGGCGGTAAATCTTCAGCGATGAAAGTAACTGGATTGGCGTTACAAACCGCGCTATAAAAAACCAATACAAAAACAGTTAACACCATACGCACAAGCATAAATAATTGTCTTTTAGGCAATACAATAATGCTAGTGTAAAGAAAATTAAGAAGAAGGTATATTGTAAATGTGTATTTTAAGTAATTAAGATGTTTAATTATTGTTTTTTATGAACTGTCGAGGTGAGCAATGATACCAGCGTTTAAAGGCACGATTAAAAGAGCTTTGATCATTAAATCCCAGCATAAATGCGATATTATTTAACGAATAATGAGGAATATAGGTTAATAAACGTCGTTTTTGCTCCTCTTCAAGCAGTTTAGCAAAGGTGGTTTGTTCTTTTTTTAAATAGCGTTGTACTGTGCGTGGCGTCATATTTAAGGCGGCGGCTGTTCTAAGCAAAGAGCAATCTTGTAAGTCATGTTTTGCCATTAAAATATGATTAATTTTTTCTGTTAATAATTGCTGACTTTTAAATTGGGAGAGCTGTTGCTCTGACATTTGCTTTAGCATCGCGTTGATTTGGCTGTTATCGGTTTTAAAGGGCAGAGTTAAGTAATTACTTGGAAACTCGATTTGATTAAAGCTAGCTCCAGCTTTTACTGGGCAATTAAACCAATCAGTTAATCGTTGTTGCTCGGTGTTTGAAAAGTGTGTTGAAAAATACACGCAGCTAGGAGAAAGTTGTGGATTAAGTAGTTGGCGTACCACACTGACCCATGCTGTCATATTTCGTAAAACAGCCTGTGGACTACATTGTGGATCGGCTAACCAAGTTATTTTACACAATGTTTGTTGTTGCTCAAACTGGGCGCGACCAATGTTAGCTACTAGGCTGTCGTAATTGAGCAGTGCAGTAATTGCACTGGCTAAATTAGTACTCGATTCAATTAAATACCCTAATATACCAAAATCAGCGGTGCGTATTTTTTTCCCTAATTCAAAGCCAAATAGGGGGTCGTTTAACGCTTGTTGTGCATAGTTAAGCAACGCATTATAGCTTTTTAAACTGATCCGCGGCGCCAATTGTTGTGATTGCTTATTAGTATACTCATTAAATTCAATCGCGTTTAAAACCGCATGACTAGCTAAGCCCTTGGCTTCAAGGTAATCCAAACAGCTACAAAAGTAATGATCGGCTAAGGTTTTCATTTGTCGCCTAAAGCTAAAAAATAGTCATCTAATCGCAAGTTTGCCACGGCATATTTTTATATGCTAGTGATCTATAAAAATAATAGGGCGAAGGTCATGGTGGAAATAAAGGTTAAGCGTACTGTGGCAGCAACGCCTGAGCAAATACGCAGCGTATTACTAGCGCATGCTGATTTAGGGCGGTTTTTTAATGCTCACTTTAAACTACTAACACCACAAGAGCCGGGTGAAATAAGTGGTGGGAAAGGCACGATTAGAGAAATAAAAATGCAAGGCTCTACCTTTAAAGAGCAAATAATAGCCGCAGATAATAGTCATATTAGTTACCGTATTACAGGCAGCAAGCCCGTTGCACAGCATCGTGGTGATATTTACTTAAATACCAATAACGAAGATCCATCACTCACCGAGATTAGCTATCATATTCGTTGCATTGCACCTTTTTGGCTACCCGATTTTATACTGGCTTTTTTTATAAAAAAAGATATTAGCCAAGCACTTAAAAAAATAGCCCGTTATTTTCAGGAGCGTGTTGTATGAGCATTGAAATTATTTTACTCGCACTGAGCCCTATTTTTTTGCTATTTGTTGCTATTGAGTTTATTAAATTTAGGCGTTATTACGATATAAAAGACAGCTTAGCCAACGCGTTACTGGCTTTATTACACCAAGGCGCTGATGCTATTGCGTTAATAGTGCTAATGCCGTTTTTTTACTGGCTGTATCAGTTTCGGTTATTTGATATTGAATTGACGGTACTGACCGTATTAGGTGCCTTTGTACTGCAAGACTTTTTATATTATTGGTTTCATCGTGCATCACACCATATACATTGGTTATGGGCTGCACATGTCGTACATCATAGCTCTACGAGAATGAATTTTACTACTGCGTTTAGACAAAGTTTAATGTATCCGCTTGCGGGCATGTGGCTGTTTTGGATGCCGATGATATTACTTGGTTTTGAACCTGTGATTGTTTTTGCCGTAGTTGCCCTTAATTTAGCGTATCAATTTTTTGTTCACACCCAAGTGGTAAAAAAGTTGGGTTGGTTTGAAAGCGTATTTAATACCCCATCGCATCATCGGGTGCACCACGCTATAAATAATGGCTACTTAGATAAAAACTTCGCTGGCGTTTTAATTATTTGGGATAAATTATTTGGCACTTATGTAGAAGAGGATGAAAATAAGCCGTGTAAATACGGAATTATTGGCCAACTAAACAGTAATAACCCGATTAAAATTACCTTTCATCAGTGGCAGCATCTCGTTAAAAGTAGCTATAGGGCAAACGGGTTAAAAGCTAAATTAAAAGTAGTATTTGGTTACCCAACAAGCTCTCAAAGTAGTAATAAGTAAGCCTATTTTTATATATAAAAGCCAGGAGTAAATAGCATCACTCCTGGCTTATCTCACAGTAAAACTTAATTTATTTAGCTGTTGTGATCACTGTATCAATTAAGTGAACAACGCCATTACTGGTGTAAATATCAGTAGTTGTTACATTACTACCCGCTACTTGTAGTGATGTAGCCGGCAAGCTTACTTGCCACCAAATATTGTTCACGGCTTGGCCATTGTTATCACCTACAGCGGTGTCACCTGCGTAAGTGTACAAAGGACGACCAAGATAAGCGACTTGCATGCTGTCATCTGAGCGAGCAATTAACGATAAACCTGGCACATTTTCAATTGACGCTGCAGTGCCAAGAACAGGTGGCCATGTTGTTGCGCATCCACCTTCACACACGCTCATTGCCTCACCTAAATCATTGTCGAACACATAAACTGTTTTACCTGGCATTGCATCGGCCATACCTGTTACTAAACGGTTGTTAGTTGTATCGTAAGCAATGCTGTCTGTTGCTGTATTTTCGGTGCTGGTAAAGTCAACAATGTTTACGCTCAACATATTTTCGGCAAGGGTAGTAACCATTTTTCCATTGGCTGCAAATGCATCTGTACTACCCACTTGAGCGCCTAAAACATGTTGAGTTAGTACACTAGTTAGTGCAGTAGTGTCAGCTAATAAAGCGTTTAAATCAGCGGTAGGAATTTTATTAAATGCAGCATTTGTCGGTGCAAATACTGTAAATGATTTTGTGGTATCGTTAAAAGTATCTACTAGTGATGCTGCTTGTAGAGCAGTGACCAAAGTAGACAATGCAGGTGTTTCAGTAGCCACTGTAGCAATTGTTTTAGTCGGAGTACCCACTTCAACCGGCGGCATAATCACTTTATTAAGTACATGAATTACGCCGTTATCAGCAGTTACATTCGCTGCTTTCACTGCTGCATCGTTAATAAACAGTGAGCTGTTCACGTACGATAAAGCAGCCATGTCACCATTTGCCATTTCTACTTTGTTGTTTTCGCTATTAGCAATAGTTACCGCTGCATCTGACAGTACAGTTGCGTCAGCAACAACGTGATAAAGTAAAATATCGCGTAATGTGTCTGTATCTGCTAAAAGCGCATTTAGTGTGTCCTCGCCTAGAGCATTAAACGCGGCATCAGTAGGCGCGAATACAGTAAATGTATTTGTAGGGTCGCTCACAACAGTGTCTAAACCTGTTGCTGCTAGTGCAGCGAGTAATGTTGTAAAACTGCCATTTTCAGTAGCAACATCAGCTATGGTGCCAAAGCTCTCTGGTAGCGCGACATCGCCAACGATCACAGAATCGATTACATGAATAACGCCGTTGGTGGTTTCTATGTCAGTCACCACCACGTTCGCACCGCCAAACATTAACATATTGGTGTCTGCATTTATCGCGATAGGGAGAGTATTTCCAAGCAGGGTTTCAGCTGACTGTCCATTTAAAGACATAGCCGTTACAGAGTCTACAGAGCCTGATAAAACATGTTGTTTTAAGATATCACCCAATACATCTGGGTTGGCGAGCAGCGTGTTAATCATTTTACTGCCTACCGCTTCAAACGCGGCATCAGTCGGTGCAAATACTGTAAACTGTGATGATTCATCAGACAGCGCAGCGGTTAAACCTGCAACATCAAGAGCTGCTAGCAAGGTACTAAAATCGCCAGCTTGCTGAGCTGTTTCAATAATATTGTTGGTTGGCGCAGTTTCTGACACTGTTTTAGGTGTGAGCACTGCATCTATAACATGAATAATTCCGTTGTCAGTCACAATGTCGGTCATTGTTACTGTACTAGTATTTACTAATAAATTTTCACCACTTAAAGATAAAGCAATGCTTTGTCCGTTAACAGTCTCAACGGTAGTACCCGCTAAACCAATAGCAGTTTGTGCATCCACTCTGCCAGAGACCACATGGTAAGTTAAAATTGAACTAAGCGTGTCTGTATCAGCTAATAAGTTATTAATCGTTTCTTCGCCCAGTAACGCAAATGCATCATCAGTTGGGGCAAATACAGTAAAGCTAGTAGTTAAATCATCAAGGGTTTCATCTAGACCGGTTGCTTCAAGTGCTGCAACAAGGGTGGTGAAATCTCCGGAGTCCTGTGCGGCATCAAAGACTGAGACAGCGGGTTGTGGATCTACAGTTACTGGGGCGTTGTTATCGTCATCGCTACTACAACCTTGAATGAGTAACAAGGGAAGTATGAGAGCACCGAGCTTAAATACTTTATTCATAATTGTTCCTTTAATCGAATGTTACAGTGTTACAGCTTTGTGAATGTTACGAGGCTATTTGCATTGTTGATCAAAAAAACTTGATTTATTTTCGTACAATTTAATAGATGTAGGGTTTTATTGAATTTTTATTCAAGAAAGCGTTTAAATTTTAGTTTTTTTACTGCGCGGTGCACCAAGTAAAATAAATACGTGGCAAATACATACGGATAAAAATGCACTAATCCCCAAAGCACCACCAAAACCATCAAGAATAGGCACTAGATAGGCAAAAAACAGTGAAAATATAATTGCTGAACTGGCAAGCGTATACACACCAAAACGGTGGGGAGCACTCATGCCAATAAATGTGCCGCCAAAAAAGACGATGCTATATAGCTCAGCGTTGAAACTAAATTGTGCAAATATTAAATAAGCAATAATGGATAGGGCTGCAGAGGCTCGGATCCCATCAAAGCGATTATGTTTAGCCAAGTAAAAGGTTAAAAACGCCCCTAACAATGCAAGCAGCGGATAAATAAGTGTCATATTATTAACTCCTTGGCTAAAACAAATAAGGCGACGCTAGCAAATGCAATGCTACCTAATCGTCCGCCAAACCCCGAAAATACATTAATGGTGAGTGTGTATAAAACAGCACCAATGGCAGAAATAATCGCAATTTCGCAGTATTCATTAATTAAACTAGTGGAGCACATACCGGCAAAACTGCCTGCATAAATAGCTGCATAGGGGTGGTTTTTGTAATCTGCAGGAAATGGAATAAATGAACCGATAAGCCCTGTTAAACCGGCAGATACAACAATAGGTAATGCGAATGTGGTATGCATTACAAAACACGACAAGCAGCCGATAAAAAAGGTGATGAATTTTAAAAGTATGAATTTAGTCATGGCGCGCACATAATAATGTATCAGTTTTAGCTTTAATAGTTAAAAACTGCGATTTAAGACTAAAATCGATATACCACAGCTAAAAGGTGAATTATTACTATTGAAGATTAGCAATATGCAACGAATGACTAAAAATAACACTGTTAATGTTCTATAAATTGCAAATTATGTATAATGCAGCATATTTCATATATTAAAAGTTATAACCTAAGGTAATTTATGTCTAACTGTTTACATCTGGCTATCCCTGCTGGTGATCTTGAAAAAGCGAAAGCGTTTTACTGTGACGTACTCGGCTGTAAAACCGGCAATAGTGAAGCGGGGCGATGGGTAGACATTGATTTTTGGGGTAATGAATTAACCCTGCATCAAAGTGTTGAGCGTTTACCTACGGTTCGTCACGACGTTGATATGGGCGCGGTGGCTGTCCCTCATTTTGGTATACATTTATCAGAGAACGAGTTTCAAGGACTTAAGCAACGCATTGCCGATGCCGGCCTTGAATATTTAGATCAGCCTTACCGTCGTTTTGTTGGTGATGAGTTTGAGCAAGAAACCTTTTTTATTGAAGATCCTAACGGTAACGTGCTCGAAATGAAAACCATGGTTAATCCTGAGGTACTATTTAAAAAGGATTAGACTGTAGCTGAGCTAGTCTTATTGACTAGCTCATGTTTTATGTTTTTAAATAGCGGCGACTACCATTTTTTCAGTCTGCTTCGCCTTTCTTTGTAATTTCTGTTTATACATCGCTTCATCACCCGCTTTTAAAACTGTGTCTAAGTTATCAGGTGGCTGAGTATAGCTAGTTTGCCCAACACTGGCGTAAATGGAAATGGTATGGCCCTGATGCTCTATAGTTAACTGGTTTAATTGTTGCTCTAGGGTGTTAACTCGCTGGTTAATTTTTTCGTTGCTATTAAATAATGCCATGGCCACAAATTCATCGCCTCCTAAGCGGCCAACGGCATCTTCAGTGCGCATATGTTGACTAAGTGACTCTGCAACTTTGCACAGTACTTTGTCGCCCACATCATGACCATAAGTATCATTAATTGCTTTAAAACGGTCTAAATCTATATATAAAAAACATAAAACGCCTCCTCGTTGCTTGTGCTCTGCTAGTAAGTCGTTTGCTTTTAAGCTCCAACCGCGACGATTGTATATATGGCATAAGTGATCAAAGTTAGCGTGTCGTTCAGCTTGTTTTTTTGCATAACTTAACCTTTGAATTCGTCTGCCGACGGCAATAGCCAGTAATAAAGATTCAATTGTAAACGCAATAACAAATCCATAGCGTTGAATGAACGGGCTGTAATCGGTTAGTAGTACTCTAAACACCATACTAATAAACACACTTGCCAGTGCTATAAATACCAAGTTTGCTTCATTAACACCGTACTTTGTTTGTATCGCGCTGAGGATAAAAATAGTCATGACAATAAATAATGATAAATAGCCGGTTACTGCAGAGGTAATATTGGTTATGAGTGGCAGATCGAGGGCTATTTTTTGTAAGCACAAAGTCAGTACGCATAAGGCGGCAACTTTTAATGTATTGCTTATCTTTGGAAAGTATTTAGGTAGCTCTAATAGTGCGCTCATAAACCATGTAGCACTGATTATAGTTAAACCAATACTTAACGTGTAAAGATGGCTTACGTACACAGAGTAGTACTGCTGTGTAAATAAATAAGGCTGTCCTTCTTGAAAGAATATAAAACTAGCGATGCAAAAAATATAAATGCCATACAGTTTAAAAAGAGGGTCTTTTATGCCGTGCCCTATAATTAATGCATAAAAAATAAGTGTGGCGCAAAGACCATAAAAAATGCCAAAAATAAGGTTGTAGCGTTGTGTTTTTTCGACAAAAGGCTGTGTATCTGACCAAGTAAAGCGAGGAGTATAAGCCGCTGAGGTGGTAATCGAAAGCTGTGCAGTAAAAACGCCTGGGTCCATTAAAATTGCCATCTGATTGGTTTTTAAAGGTGTTTTATATACTGAATTTTGCTGCCACGAAAAGTCTTTAAGTGCAGGACGAGTAAATGAAAACACCCCGCCTTGGTTTAAGTTACAGCTTAATTCGAGATGATTGATACCGTTTTTAAGCTTAATATTTGAGACAACTTCTTTGGACAAAGACACCGATGTGTTTGTTGCACTTACACTGAGCTGGCAATGCTCTTGCGCAAAAGTAACGCTACTAAATAGCAGAGTAAAAGCGCATATAAAAATGCTAAACCTAACCATGAGAGCGCTTAACATGCTCAAAAAACTCCTTGTCTTTATCGTACAATTTATTGCTACTAAGTAGACGAATACTTTTAAACTATATTAACAAAGTCTAATGATAAAGTATTTAAATAATGACTTAGCGCAAGAATGGGTTATTTTTAATCACACATGTATTTCACTGGGGGTTTTATTGAAGTGGCGTTTAAACTCACGACTAAATTGTGACGCACTGGTGTAACCTACTTTAAATGCGGCCTCGTTAGCTTTACTGCCAGAGGTGGTTATTAATTCTTTTGCTTTAGCTAAGCGTACTTTTTTTAAATACTGCAAAGGGGATTCAAACGTAACTTGTTTAAAAGCACGGTGAAAAGATGACACACTCATATTCACTTCTTCAGCTAAGTGCTCTACGGTAATAGGGCTTGCGTAATTGCTATGTAATGTTGATAAAGTACGCGCTATGCGCGCGTAATGGCCATCGTGCATTGCAAGCCCAATTAAGGTATGCCCTTGAGGGCCACACAGTACTCTAAATACTAATTCCTTAACTATATCGCCACCAAATACCTCAGCCTCAAGCGGATTGTTTAACACTGTTAACAGTCGGTGAGTGACTTGCTCCATGGCCATATCTAAAGCGGCACTTTGTACCGCTCCGCTTTGCGTTAACGGTGGTGAAATAGGCTTATGTTGCATCATTTGGCTAACCAATTTGTGCAGCATGGCTGGGTTTATATCAACTGCAATACCCATTACCGGCAAATCATTATCAGTAAACGCTTCACATTCTAGTGGTACTGGCACTCCTAGTACTAAATAATCGCCTGCACCATACTGAATTTGATGCTCAGGGAAGTGAATAATTTTATGTCCTTGGCCAACGATAATAATACCTGAATTATAAATAAGCGGCTGACGCGCTGAGCTTTTTGTCGCGCGATGAAAGTACACCCCTGGAATAATTGTTTCCATGGTACCTTCAAAGCTGAGCAACTTATTATGCTCTGCGTATTGTTGTAACAAAGTGGCGATGGTCGTCATAAGGGCGGCTTAAATTAACGGTATTTGGCGTAAAATAACAACGCTGATAGTTTTAGGCAAGCTTTTGGCAGTTATTAGGCTTTTTATATATGTACTATGCCATTATTATGCATTTATCAACACTTTATTTAAGAATTGATAAGGTGCTTAGTAATTAACCGTCCCCTTTAGGAGCAAAATAATGAAATTTAGCTACGTAAATCCCACTTTAATTCAATTTGGTCAGCAACAAATTGCCGCACTTACTGATTTGATCGCAAAAGATCAAAAAGTATTAGTTGTGTACGGTGGCGGTTCTATTAAAAAGAACGGTGTGTACGACCAAGTTGCAGCAGCACTTGAAGGTTTTGATTGGGTAGAGTTTTCGGGCGTAGGTGCTAACCCAACAATTGAAGTACTAGACCAAGCAGTAAAAATTTGTAAAGAACAAGATATCGATTTCGTATTAGGTGTAGGCGGCGGCTCTGTAATAGACGGCGTTAAATACATTGCAGCATCTGCTGTATATGATGGCGAAGGTTGGGATATTCCTACAGGTAAGCACACAATTACCAGCGCATTACCTATAGGTGCGGTACTTACATTGCCAGCAACGGGTTCTGAGTCTAATCAAAATTCAGTAGTAAGCAAAGAAGCTACGAAGCAAAAACTACCGTTTGCATCTCCAGAAGTATTACCAAAATTTGCCATTATGGACCCTGATGTAATGAAAACATTACCGCAGCGCCAGCTTGTTAATGGTTTAGTAGATGCATGGGTACATACCTGTGAGCAGTACCTAACATTCCCAGAAGGTGCACTTGTTCAAGAAGGTTACGCAGAGGCATTGTTAAAAGCGCTTAAAACATTGGGTGATAACTTTGAAAACCAAGACGATGCATGGCGTGCAAACCTTATGTGGGCTGCAAACCAAGCACTTAACGGCTTAATTGGTTCTGGCGTATCACAAGATTGGGCAACCCACATGATTGGCCATGAGCTTACAGCTGCTTACGGCGTTGATCATGCACGTTCACTGGCTATTGTTCAGCCTTCTTTACTGCGCAACCAATTTACAGTTAAAAAAGCAAAACTAGAACAAATGGGTAAAAACGTATTTGGTCTTGCACAAACAGATGATTTAGCAGAGCAAACAATTCAAGCAATTGAAGCGTTTTACCACAGTCTTGATGTAGCCACTGAGCTTACTGAGCATGGCGATGATAAAGCGGCTGCCATTGATAATATTATTGGCAAACTAGAAGCGCATGGCATGGTTGCCCTTGGTGAAAACCAAGCTATTACGTTAAAAGAAAGCCGTGAAATTTTAGAGCAAGCGGTTGCTTAATAACGGTTAATATTGACCGCTAAGATTGGTTAGCGGCTTTTTGCAGCAAAATAAGATTGAATGAAATAAAATTTTATTTTGCTGCATTACTTTTTTAGGTATTTTCAGGTACAGTGCTGAATTAGATAAGTAATGAGCTTAACTAATCGTGTATTTCAATAAGGAATTCGTTTAACTGTGCGTTCAAATCGTTTTTTAATTGTAATGTTACTTGTGCTTGTGCATAGCTTTATAAGCTGTGATGGCGCCGCGTACCATTTACAAGAAGACGTTGATCACGTAAATAGCTCATTTTCGCAAAGTAGCGAAACTGCTGATGATAACGACAGCGCCCCAACAGCAGAAATACATGCTCACCAGCATTGCCACAGTGGCTATAGCCACAGCTCAAATCACTCAATAACTCCCGAGAAAAGTAAACCAACTTTAGCGACATGCTATCACGGCTTACATTATCCACCAGACGTACCGCCACCGAATTTATTTAGTTAGTTTTTAATTTATTTCAATTAATTAGTGTGCTTTTAGCTGCTTACGCGTAAGCGTTTAATGGGCTGTTATAGGCATGTTTAGATTGCTGATCATTTTACACTGTCGCTATTTTTTGCGTAGTTTTGAATGGTTTGCAGTGAACTCTGTTTATTAAAAACGGACAAGCTATATGAATAAAAAACCAATTATGCTGGTGGCGATACTGTGCGCGCTGCCTGCTTTTAGTGCGTTTGCAAATGTTAAAACGTTAACCCTAAAACAAGCATTGATAAATACCGAGCAACAAAATCCGCTATTAAAACGTTACCCTTATCATCAAAAAATACTCAGCGCGCTTAAATCTCAAGCGGCACTTTCGCCTAACCCTATCTTAAATATAGAAGCTGAAAATCTGCTGGGGACAAACGATGCAGGTGGTGTGCAAGACGCTGAAATAGCCTTGGCATTTAGCCAGCTTATAGAGCTTGGAGATAAACGCCAAAGCCGTATAAATTACGCTACGGCAAACATTAAAGCCCAAGCAATACAATATCAAAATACTCGTTTAGCCTTATTGGCAACCACTGGTGAGCGGTATTACGAGGCGCTTAAATTTCAAACTTTACTTTCTCTCAATAGCGAACGACATCAGGTTGTAAGCCAAGCACTTAAAGCAATAACGCAACGAGCTGATGCCGGCGCTGTATCGCAAGCGGATGTAACCCGTATGCGTTATGCGCTTAGCCAAGTTGAGCTTGATAAAGCGAAGCTAAATAGTGAATTTGAGCGAGCGCGTTTATCGCTCAATGAGCTATGGAGTGAGCAACATGATTACACGGATTTAGCGGGAAATATTAATACATTAATAACGCTTAAATCTGAGCAAGAGTTACTTGATGCGGTTAACCAAGCGCCTGATTTTGCAATGTTACAGCAGCAATACTTACAACAAGCGGCCAACTTAGCGCTGCAAAAAGCCAATGGGCAAAGCGATATTAATATAGGTGCAGGCGTGAGCTACAACCAGCAAAACAATACCAGTTCGTTGCTGTTTTCGTTTTCAATGCCATTGCAATTGAGTAACTCAAATAGCGGTAATATTGAAGCAGCTAACAGTCAGTTAGCATTGTTACGTGAGCAGCAAGGACTGTTACGGGTTCAATTACGTCAGCAAGTTCGTACTTTGTATGCCTATTACCAAGGTAAGATGTTACAGGCACAGTTGTTATCTGGGCAAGTTATTCCCCAAGCGCAAACACTGATTGAGCAAAGCTTAAAAAGCTATCAACGCGGACAAATTTCGGTGTTGCAATTGCTCGATGCTCAACAAGCCCTTTTTGACTCTAAACGCGCGTTGATTAATAGCTATGCAGCATTATATCAGACCCATCTCGCACTTGAGCGTTTAACTGGCCAATCTTTAACTGAGACTTTTCAATCATGAACAACACTTTTATCGCATTATTAGTATTTCTCTCGTTTGTAGCTAGCTTAACAAGCACATATGTATTTGCCTCAGCAGAACATGACCAAACAGAGCAAACCCAAAAACAAGGTCCACACGGCGGCTTTTTATTAACCAACGAAAAGCTCACTCTTGAGTTAAAGCTGCAAGAATTGGCAGGTAAAGTTGAGCTGCGCGTATATGGTTATGAGCAAAAACAGCCGGTAGATGTGAACGATTTAAGTATAGAAATGAACTTAAAACGCTTAGTAGAAGCGCCACAAAAAATACAATTTACCCGTGAGAATGGCTACCTTGTTAGCACGCAATCGATAAATGAACCACATTCATTTGAGCTTTTGATTACTGCCAATTATAAAGGTGAGCACGTCAGCTTTGAGTACTCTCAGCACGAAGGCCAAACTGTGCTTAGCGAGCGAGCAATTAAAGGTGCGGGCATTAAAACAGAGATAGCACAAAGTGGCGAGGTTGATATTTCCGACACGCTGTTTGGTGTTATTGCACCGACACAGCATGGCACAGTAGAAATTATGGCGCCATATACCGGATTGATCAGCGATATTTTTGTCAGTATTGGTCAAAACGTTCAAAAAGGCGATGTACTGGCCAGCGTCACCAATCGCGAAACTTTGCAAAACTACAGCATTAAAAGCCCTATTAGCGGTGTGGTAACCGAACAATATTTAAAGCGTGGCGAACTGGCAAGTGCTCGTGCGCTAATGCAAGTCGTGAACCTTGATAAAGTATGGGTTGAGCTCTCAGCCTTTCCTGAAAATATTGAAAACCTAGCCATTGGTCAAAGCGCTATCGTTTACGATTTACATCATCATTTAAATGCCCAAGGTAAGGTGTTTTTTATAGCACCTATGATGACTGGCGGGCACATTGCACGTGCCCGTATTGAGCTTAATAACCCAGATGGTCATTGGCGTCCAGGTATGCATGTTAATAGTGATGTCAGTATCGATAAAGTTAATGCCCGCGTGCGTGTAAAGCCTGAGGCTATTCAAGAGTTTAATGGTATGACGAGTGTGTTTGTGCGTAAAAATAGTGTATTTGAAGTACGCCCTGTTACTTTAGGCGCAAAAAGTAGCGAGTGGGTTGAAGTGATCGCGGGTTTAAGCCCAGGTAGCGAGTACGTCACAACCAATAGCTATGTGATCAAAGCCGACATTTTAAAAAGCGGCGCAAGTCACGCACACTAGGAGGTACCATGATTAACTGGATTGTTTCTTTTGCGGTTAAACGCCGCATGATGGTACTGGCACTAACATTTTTATTTGCTGGGTTTGGTGTGTATAACATCCAAAACTTAGCGGTAGATGCTGTACCCGATATTACCAATGTACAAGTGCAAATTAACTCTAAAGCGCCTGGTTTTACGCCGCTTGAAGTTGAGCAGCGTATCACTTACTTAGTCGAAACAGCGATGGCGGGTATTCCTAAGCTTGATTATACCCGTTCGCTTTCTCGCTATGGGCTTTCTCAAGTAACCGTTATTTTTGATGAAGGCACCGATATTTATTGGGCGCGTCAGCAAATTGGTGAGCGTATTCAAAGTATTCGCGCCGATTTACCTAATAATATTGAGCCAAACCTTGGGCCTATTGCCAGTGGTTTAGGTGAAATATTTACCTATAGCGTGCATGCAAAACCCGATGCATTAAAAAACGATGGTACGGCGTATAACGCCGAAGATTTACGTACTTTGCAAGATTGGGTTATTCGTCCGCAGCTTTTAAAAGTAAAAGGCGTAACCGAAATAAACAGCCAAGGTGGTTTTGAGCGCCAGTATCAAGTTGCGCCCATGCCAGAAAAGCTGATTGCTTATAAGCTGACAATTAAGGATGTTATAACCGCTCTTGAGCTTAATAACAGCAACCGCGGGGCCGGTTATATAGAGCGCTTTGACGGCCAATATTTGGTGCGCTCGCCTGGGCAATTAAAAACATTAGCGGATATAGCAAACACCGTTATCGCCAAGCGTGATGATGCCCCTGTGCGAATTAAAGACGTGGCAAATGTATACTTAGGAAAAGAGCTTAGAACCGGCGCGGCTACCTATAATGGCGAAGAAACCGTATTAGGCACGGCAATGATGTTAATTGGTGAAAACAGCCGTGTGGTTGCTAAAGCCATGGCTGATAAGCTTATACAAGTACAAAAAAGTTTACCTGCAGGGGTTATTGTTGAGCCTGTTTATGACCGCACCAATCTGGTTGATAAAACCATCGCTACAGTACAAAAAAACCTGTTTGAAGGGGCGGTATTGGTCATCGTCATTTTATTGTTATTGCTTGGGAATATCACTGGTGCGCTTATTACCGCCATGGTTATTCCGCTCAGTATGCTATTTGCTATTACTGGCATGGTGGGCAATCGAGTCTCAGGTAATTTAATGAGCTTAGGTGCAATCGACTTTGGATTAATTGTAGATGGCGCGGTGATTGTGGTTGAAAACTGCCTTCGTCAATTAGGGATGGCTCAACATAAACATGGCCGCTTACTTACGCTCAGTGAGCGTTTAGAGGTTGTCACTTCAGCCACCAAAGAAGTATTTAGCCCCGCGGTATTTGGTATTTTAATTATTATGTTGGTGTATTTACCGCTTTTTGCGCTCAGTGGTGTTGAGGGCAAAATGTTTCAGCCCATGGCGTTTACCGTGGTTGCCGCATTAATAGGTGCACTTATTTTTGCTGTTACCTTTGTGCCGGCGGCTATTGCCATATTTGTGCGTGGTAAAGTAGATGAAAGCGAAAACGCAGTAATGCGTGGCGTTAAAAAAATATATAAGCCACTGCTTAACTTATCGCTTAAATTACCGTGGGTGATGGTGAGTATTGCCACTGTTTTGGTATTAGTGCTTGGCTTTAAAGTTAAAAATATGGGCGCCGAATTCTTACCGCAGCTAGATGAAGGTGACATTGCAATGCATGCGCTGCGTATTACTGGCACCGGTATTGAACAATCGGTGCAAATGCAAAAGCAGTTGGAGCAGGCTTTATTAGAGCAACCTGAAATTGCGAACGTATTTTCAAAGATTGGCACCGCGGATGTAGCCAGCGATCCTATGCCGCCTAATGTTGCCGACACTTTTTTAATGTTAAAGCCGCGTGCGCAATGGCCTGATCCATCACTAAGTAAAGACGCGTTAGTGCAGCGCATTCGTCATCGTGTGAATGAGGTACCGGGTAATAACTATGAATTTACCCAGCCTATAGAAATGCGCTTTAACGAGTTAATTGCCGGTGTGCGTGCCGATGTAGCGCTGCGTATTTACGGTGATGATTTAGCCATACTTAAGCAGTTTGGCGAAAAAGCCACCGGTTTAATGCGAAATATTACTGGTGCTACCGATGTTCGTTTAGAGCAAATGGAGGGCTTGCCTACACTTTCTGTTACCCCAATGCGAGACCATATGGCGCTATTAGGATTAACCGTAAACGACATTCAACAAACTCTTGCCGCTGCTGTTGGTGGGGTGCAAACAGGGCTAATTTATGAGGGTGATAAGCGCTTTTCGTTATTGGTGCGCTTAGATAAGCGTTGGTCTGAAGATGTCTCTGCGCTTGCGCGTTTACCTATTGCGTTACCTCAAAGTAGTAACCCTGAACTTGCATTTGTACCGCTTGGAGAAGTGGCTACAATCAGTATTGAAAAAGGCCCTAATCAAATAAATCGCGAAAGCGGCAAGCGCAATGTGGTAGTAACAGCTAATGTAACAGGACGCGATTTAGCCAGCTTTGTAAGAGATGCCCAAGCGACTATGAACGCACAACTTAACCTACCCAGCGGTTATTGGCTTGAATACGGCGGTACGTTTGAGCAATTACAATCGGCGAGTAAACGGCTATCGTTGGTAGTGCCTGTGACTTTATTGCTTATTTTTGGCTTACTTTATAGTGCCTTTGGCTCGCTGCGTGATTCACTGATTATATTCAGTGGCGTACCACTGGCACTAACCGGTGGGCTTTTAGCATTATTGCTACGCGACATGCCGCTTTCTATTTCAGCGGGTGTGGGATTTATTGCGCTAAGTGGGGTTGCGGTATTAAACGGTGTGGTGATGCTGTCGTTTATTAAGCAATTACGAAATGAGGGGGTAAGCTTATACCATGCAATACACAGCGGGGCATTGCAGCGATTACGCCCAGTGCTAATGACCGCGCTTGTGGCTAGTTTAGGCTTTATACCTATGGCGCTAAATACCGGTACCGGCGCTGAAATACAACGGCCTTTGGCAACCGTGGTAGTAGGTGGAATTATATCATCCACTTTGCTCACGTTGTTAATTTTACCAGCACTTTATAAATTAGTGCATGCAAAATTTAAAAAGCAGCAAACAGCTTAATTACCAATTAGGTAATAACGTAAAAAGCAGCTGAAGTGTCAGCTGCTTTTTTGTTGTGTAACTAGTTGCTTAGTTATATTGAAACAGGTTATCCCAGCGCTCATCTAATATGACTTTTGCGTACTCTAGATTTACTGCGTTATATAGGGTGTTTGTGCAGGTTACTAAATGCATACGTTCAAGTTTTTCAAGCGCGTCGCTAATTTCAAAATCTAACTCGCATTGATACTTAGTTTTAAACCACGTTTCTATTTGCTCATCAAGCGCGTGTGCGCTTAAGCCATTTTTAGATTTTAGTAAAAACGTATACGCAAGCAGGGCTTCTTTTATATCTTCTTCTTCAGCGGCGTCTATTAGTGTATGAAAAACCCCCGCGTTGTTATCTAGGTTTTTGAAGTACAGATTATCGCTCAGCGCTTTCATAAATTTAATTTTACGGTTTTTAAATTTACTCCACTCTTTAAAAACAAAACTACCAAATACCCCAATACCAATGGCTAACGAAATAAAGTGCTGCTGAGTCATGGTAACGGCTTCATCTCTAAACCCTCCCCAAAATGCAAACAAAGCAAACAATAAAAGTAATGAGGCGCCCAACTTGGTAACTAACACCACCGCACCGCCAATAAGTGCAGATGAGCCAATAATCACTTTATCAATAGGACGCATACGCACTTCACTATTCGGAAATAGCATTTCCAGATCGGCTTTTGGCACATTTTGAAATAGTTTTACTATGGTTGAACTGGGCTCAAACCCCATAGGTAGTTTATTTTTTGATTCAAAATAGGCTTTATCTTTAAAGCGAATAAATACCGCCACACGGTCGTAATTAGTAAAATGCAGTGGCTTTTTTCGTAACCCCCAAAAACTGGTTATGGTTTCGCTCAGCTGTGATTCGCCTCGGCGATAAAAAACCACTTCTTCAAAATCCTCAAACTCCACCTCAAGGCGTACTTTAAAAAGTGATTCTTCGTTGAGTGCATCTTGTAAGTCTTGATGGGTGATCACTTCAAAATTAGCCGCGTTTAAAACATTGGCAAAATCTCTAGCAAAATCGCGTTGGCACTGGGCTTTTTGCTCATCAGTCACACTGTTTATTAAACGGGTATCGCTATTTGGATCAAAAGGCGCGTAATTGTTTTTTAATGACTCAAGTGTGCCGTGGTACTGAAAGTGAATTAAGCTGGCTAAAAGTTCACAAAGCTGCTTAAAAGAGGTTTGTTGATCTTTATTAAGCTCTTTGGCGCACATTGTAATGATGTCGTGTTTTCTAAATGGAATGTAGCGAGCAGTTTGCATACAGTGATAATTTTTAAAAGTATAATGTCATGTAAAGATAATAAAGCACTCTTTTGCTGATTACTATGTTGGTTGTATTTCTTCAGGCAGCATTAACCTTATTATGAGATGATTTAATCACTTACCTCATTGCTAACAGGACGTTTATGGCAGTACAAAAAAAGCTCAAGCAAAAAACACGTCAGTTTATTGAGTCTAAAAATATGCTCGGTGGGATTACTATTGCCTCATTTTTAGAATCCACCATAGTGCCCATTCCACTCGAAGCTGTTTTGGTGCCCTTAATGCAGGCAAGGCGCGAAAAACTGTGGCAAATTGCTCTTATGGCAACACTAGGCTGTATTGTGGGTGCGCTATTTGGCTACGCTTTAGGTTATTACTTATTTGATGTGATTGGCGATTGGGTTATCAACACATTCTCAAGCCCTGAGCAGTTTGAAAACGTAAAACAAAAAATGCAGTCACAAGGATTTTGGTTTGTATTAAGCCTAGGTATCGTGCCTATTCCGTTTCAAATTGCGATGCTAGCCGCTGGCGCGACTAAGTATTCGCTGGCGCTGTTTTTATTAGCAAGCGCTATTGCTCGCTCTATACGTTATTTTGGTTTAGCAATAGTGGTGTATTATGCGGGTAATCAAGCTGAACGTATTATCAGCAAGCACAAAACTAAGGCCATGATTGGACTAACTATTTTAGTTGCGATTGGTTGGGTTATAAGCACATTAATTTAAAATTAATCAGTTTTAGTTTATGGTATAGTTTTAATAACAATAATAAATTTTAATATAGCCTATGATGAATCCGGAAAAAGTGAGCCTTAAGCTCAGCCGTTTTGTAAAAATTACCAGATTAAACAAGCTGTTAATTTTAGCTACGCTGGCATTTATTATTGGTTTTTCAATTTTTTCGTTAATGCGCTTCCCTCCAATAGATATAACACAAAATCTCTATGGCTTTACCACTGACTTTATTAATTTAGTGGTTATTTTCACTATTTTCTTTGTGGTGCAATGTTCACAGTTAGCTAAAAAAGCCTATGTTTATGTCAGTATCGGTTTGATGCTATGGATTGTAGGCTCTACTGCCGATGTACTTGATGAAGTGACACGCCAACCCTATTGGGTGAGCAACTACATCGAAGATTTATGTAGAACACTCGGCATGTTAATCACCGCTTATGGTTTATTTAAAACCATGCATTTTATGCAGCGAATGCACACCCGCTTGGCGCAAGAGTTTATTATAGATGATTTAACTAAAGTGTATAACCGACGCTGCTTTTATCAGCATGTGAAGGGGATTGCTAATAATCCCTATACTGTTTTAATCATAGATATTGATCACTTCAAACGTATTAATGATGACTTTGGCCATGATGTGGGCGATCAGGTGCTTAAACAGTTTGCTAGCAAAGTAAATGCGCTATTTAACAATGAAAATACATTTGCTCGCATAGGGGGGGAGGAATTCGCCGCTTATCTGCCTAGTTATGAGCTTGATGAAGTACTTAACTTTGCGCAGACTATCCTAGAGACTGCTCGCACTATTACAGTGCAAAATCAGCGCTCTTTAACGGTTAGCATTGGTATTGCACATCGTAGCAGTGAGCAGAGCTTTGATAATGTGATGAAACGTGCTGATCAAGCATTATACCGTGCTAAAAAAGCAGGCCGTGATCGCCTTGAGGTTGCTTAAACATAGTGATTTTATGAAATAGACTTCGTTTGTGCTATTTTTGGGAGCTCTTGTTACGAGATAAAAAGGAATTGTATGGATGAGTTAATCGGATTAGCAATTATTATATCTATTGCGATTGTTGCAGGGGCCATATGTGGGTTAGTAGCCTTAGTGCAATTGAACTCCCTAAAACAAGAGGTTGCAGCATTAAAACTAAAACTATTTCAGTTTGAGTTAAATGCAAATGCAGCAATAAATGAAAAATCTCCCGCCGATCCTCAAATAGATAATGCAAAATCTCTACACCGCTCAGATATTCCAGCCGCTGTTTATAAACCAGTGAGCATTAAACCTACATCAGTTCGTAAAACGATAGCTAAAAAACCATCGAGTATTGAACTGCTCTTTAAGCAGTTACGTGCAGGCTTCGAGCAAAATTGGATGACCTGGATTGGTGCTATTGCTTTGGCTTTAGGTGGCGTATTTTTAGCAAAATACAGTTTAGAGGCGGGGCTACTTTCACCAGCAATGAGGCTCAGTGCTGGTGGGTTATTTGGTGTTGGCTTAATCGCAGCGGCGACCTATTTACATTATAAACGAATCGTTTTTGAAGGCTTTAATAATTATATTCCTGCAGCCTTGGCTAGTGGCGGCTTTATAACCTGTTTTGCCTTAATGTTTTTAGCTTATAACAGCTTTAGCATGCTCAGTGCTGAGTGGGCGTTTATTGGCTTAGCAGTTATTGCTCTGTGTGCTAGTGCAATGGCAATAAAGCTAGGCCCTTTACTTGCAGTAATAGGCATTATAGGCGCATACAGTGTCCCTATTTGGGTAAATACGGGCAGTGGGCAGTTATTTTCTTTGCTTATTTATGTTGCCCTTGTGAGTGTTGCTGCGACAGTAGTGGCACAAAAAGTAAAGCGTGTTTGGCTGTGGTATTTACTATGGGTAGGGCATATTGGTTGGTATTTGGTTGGACTCACTTTATTTACCTACGACACAGTGTGGTTAATAGGCGCTTTTGCGTTGTTAAGTATTTTAGGATTAATCGCTATTGCACGCTTAGGGTTAACCTTTAAAACCCTTGAAGTACGCCCGCACAGTTTTAAACGGTTAGTTAATTTATTTCCAGATCATGGTTTGTTACTGGCCTTTATTGCGCCTTTAATGGTTGCCATGCTGTTGAGTGTGTTTAATATACAATGGCAAATAGTGGCGTTATTAAGCATCGTTTTACTCCTATTTTTAGTGCTAAAAAATAGTCGTTGGGATGCATGGCAAGGGGTCTCTTTAGTGATTGCGCTGTTATTAGTGATCAGTGCTGAACAAACTTATACCTTTGATGATGCGTTATTTATTTTTAAAAATGAATACGGATTAGGCTTATTACTTGCTCTGGGCTTGAGTGGCTATGGACTTTATTTTGGCAATATATACCCAAAAAGATTAGCCTTTCATTTGCTTGCTTCATTAAGCATGTTTGCATTAGTTGGCGCCTTGTATGCGATGATCCCAAACACGGCTTTAGCAACCGCTTACCCACTTTGGGCGGTGTTGCTATGTTTAATGAGTGCGGTGTTAATAAAATTTACTCAGCATCAAACAACCTTATGGCAGCGCTTTAGTTATTGGGTAGGGGCAAACGCCAATATTACCTTAGCAATTACTATGTTACTCAGCGATAGCGGCCTTACCATTGCTCTGGCTGTTCAAGTATTACTGTTGAGCTTATTAATAAAAAAATACAATGTGGCAATGCCACACTGGCCAATAAAGGCGCTTGTGGCGGCATTACTTTTACGTCTAACCCTATCACCTTGGACGCCTAGTTATGAAGAGCTAACACTATTTGATTTGCATTGGAGCTTAGTTGTTTACCCGCTTTGTATTGGGTTATTTTTTACAGCGGCTAAATGTTTTAATGCTTCACAACTAAAAATATGGCTCGAAGGAGCAGCACTGCATTGCTTAGCGTTATTTGTGACAACCGAAACCAGTTATCAACTGGTAGGGCATTACCCACAACTTTTTTCTTTAAGTTTTTATGAGCAAGTATTACTTAGCTGTAACTTACTTGGCTTAGGCTGCGTTTATTTATACCGTGCGCAAAGTGCTGGGCAATTAGGTCAGTTATACCGTACTGCAGGTCTTATATTATCTGCATTAGCTGGCTTATTGTTAATTAAAACAACGTTAGATGATAATCCGTTATTAATGCGTCTTTATGTTGGTGAAACACCAATCTTTAACTGGGTGCTTTTAATTTGGCTGGTACCGAGCCTGCTGGCGTTATGGTTAGCGAGTTTAGTTAAATCGTTAAATGCTAAATTGAGTCAAATTACACTCGGTGTGTCAGGTTTATTAGCGGTATTAGCTATCAACACCTTGATCCGCCAATATTGGCAAGGCGGCTTCATTTATCTTGATAAAGCAACCAGTGACGCTGAACTATATAGCTATTCGGTCATTTGGTTATTACTGGGCGCACTGGTCGTGATTACCGGGCATTTAAAGCAGCAACGGTTACTGCAAAATGTTGGTTTAGGTATTCTTGGCGCTGTAATTGTTAAGGTGTTTTTAATTGATATGGCAAACTTAACGGGGCTTTTAAAAGCATTATCCTTCATTGGTTTAGGGCTGTCGCTGGTAGGGCTTAGTTGGTTGTTCCAAAAACTCAGAAAGCGCAATTATAACAATTAAGCACAGGTGTTAGCCCAGTATTTACTGGGCTAACACGTTTATTGAACATTAAGTACTGTGATTCAGCAGTGCTTTAAGTTTACCTGGTTTTACTGGTTTACTCAGATAATGAATGTTTTCTGCTTTGGTGGTTTGTTTTAGCTCAGTGTCACGCACTGCGGTAATTAAAATAGCCGGAATATCGCTTTGCCAAATCTCGCGTAGCGCTTTAATTAAAGTAATGCCATCCCAATCATTACCTAATTGATAGTCCATTAAAATAACATCAGGTGCCCCCTGTTCTTTTGCATAAGTTAACACCGCGTCTACTTTATCGAATAGGGTGTAATTTGCTTGCCAGCGTTTCAATAAGCTGGCCATGGCGGCAAGGTTTTCAGGGTCGTCGTCAACGGCAATAATATTTATCGCGGCGCGGTTGTCGACTATATTTTGACTGGTTTGTTTTTGCTGTACTAATTGCGCATCACCATAAGGGACTTCAATACTAAATCGGCTGCCTTTGTTAGGTAATGAAACCACATCAATCGGCAGGCTCAATAAATCAGCCATACGTTTAACGACCCCTAAACCTAAGCCAACGCCTTTATTATCGCCCGCTTCAATTCGGTAAAAGTCGTTAAATATTTTTGCTTGTTCAATATCGCTAATACCTGGGCCGGTATCCCATACTTCAATCCGTAAACTGTGTTTTCTGTTTCTGCAGGCAATTAACACACGGCCATTTTCGGTATATTTAATCGCATTTGACAGCAAGTTTTGTAGTATTCGACGCAAGTAAGTAATATCGCTGTGTACTATTTGTTTATTTGAACGTACTTTAAATGAAAGTCCTTTATCGCTCGATAAAATCGCATATTCGCTTTTAAGAGGATCTAAAATATCATCAATGCAAAAGTGACGGGGATTTGGGGTCATTGCCCCTTGCTCTAGCTTGGCAATTTCTAATAAAGCCGACATTAAATGCACGGTGGAATCTAGGCTATCACCTAACTTATTAAAATTATTTTTATTGGTGCTATCTAACTGGGTTTCATCAATGGCGGCAAGGTATAAACGTGCCGCATTGAGTGGCTGTAAAATATCATGGCTGGCGAGTGCTAAAAAGCGAGTTTTACTATCATTTGCTTGCTCAGCTTCACGTTTAGCTAAAGTGAGTGCTTGCTCTGTTTGTACGCGACTATCGATTTGTGCTTGCAGGCTACTATTAATGGTTTGCACTTCTTGGGTGCGCGCTTCAATACGGTTTTCTAAGTCCATATTAATTTCTTCGAGCGCATTTTGCGTACTAATATGATTAGTAATATCAGAAAAGCTAGTTACAAACCCCCCGTCAGGCAGTGGGTTACCTATCATTTCGTACACTTGGCCATTTCGACGATGGCGAATAAAATGATGTGAACTGCCATTTTTTAAATGCTGAACCCGCTTATCAACATGGCGGTCAATTTCACCTGGGCCGCATTCACCGCGCTCTGCGTTATACCGTATTATTTCTTCAATGGGCTGGCCAACTTGTAAAAAACCTTCAGGGTAGTTAAACATTTCGCTATAGCGCTTATTCCAAGCAACGAGGTTGAGATCTTTATCTACCACAGAGAGTCCGTGGCTTAAGTTTTCTAGTGAAGTAAATAGTAAGTTCTGATTAAACTGCAGTGCTTGTGTGGTTTCATCAAAAAAGTTTACTACTTCTTCAAATGCCATTCGTTTGCCAGACGATACGGTATGAATAAGTGCTTGCGCAGAGGAGGCACCTAATACGCCAGTCAGTGCGCGTTCGCAGTAGGCAATAAAGTCAGCGCGAGGGTGTGCGTTGTTGTCGTTTAAATCATGATGGAGTGCGTAATGCGATAAAATTTGTTGGCTACGTTGAATACCTAAAAAGGTTTGCAGTAAAATTTTAAAGTCATACACCGTGGCTTTTACGTTTTTATTTAAGCGACGAGATAAAATGGCCTGATCTTTAGGATTAACAAATGCCGCCGCTTGAATTTTATCAATTAAGCGCTCTTCAGCTCCTAGCGAAAAGCTAATGTAACAGCCAATATTAGCAAACAACGCGATTAAGGTTCCTCGAGTTATAAGTGTTTGTTGCAGCTCACTGTCTAGTGGGTTGGGGGCTTCTAAAATAGGCAGCATTAAAAACAGTACCCAACAAATGACCCCAGCGAGTAGCCCGGCATAAACACCATAAGCATGGCCTTTTCGCCAATATAAACCACCTACAATAGCAGGCAATAACTGCGACACCAGTGAGAAAGCCACTAATCCCATACTGGCCAGCGCGCTGCCATTACCAAACCATTGCTGATAGAAGTAGGCTAAAATAAGCACCCCGGCAATGGTAAATCGACGCACCAACAAAATACGAGATTTGTAGCTGCTAGTGATTAAATTACGTTTAAATTTACGGCGTAACATTAAGGGCAGCACCACATCGTTGGAGATCATGGTACTTAGCGTAAGCGTGGCTACAACAATCATGGCCGTGGCAGCTGAAAGCCCACCTATAAATACAAAGGTGGTTAAAAAAGCGTTATCGTGCAGCATAGGCAGTGCCAGTACAAAGCTGTCTGGTGATAAGCTGCGGCCAATTTCTGGATGAATAGCAGCGGTGGCAATAGGTAAAATCATTGCTGCGGTCAATAACAAGTACAATGGAAAAGCCCAGCGAGCAGTGAATAAATGGCGCTTATCTTGGTTATCAACCACGGTTACATGAAATTGGCGTGGCAAACAAATAATAGCCGCTGCCGCCATCAGCGACTGACCTACAAAGTTAAAGCTAAAAAAGTCAAACTGTGCCCAATGCAGCCAAATGGACTCGGCAACTTGGCTAGAACTCTCTGCAGGTAAATTAAATAAGCTATATATTGCAAGCCCTGCTACAGCGGCTAGAGCAAACAACTTTATTAGCGATTCAAACGCCACTGCGAGCATTAAACCTGAGCGATACTCGGTTACATCAACTTTACGCGTGCCAAAAAATATAGCAAATAGCGCCATCATTAACGTGGCCGATAACGCCAAAATGTCCCCAGATATCTGATTACTGCTTTGCAAAAGTAAAAAGCTAGAACTGAGCGCTTTTAATTGCAGAGCAATATAAGGAATAGTGGCCAATAAGGCGATAATGGTCACCATGATGGCGGTGGTTTGGCGTTTGCCGTAACGTGCTGAAATAAAGTCGGCAATGGTGGTAATATTTTGTTTTTTACTCACCAATACCAGTTTACGTAAAAAGCCTTGGCCGAAAAAAAACAGTAAAGCGGGCCCTAATAAAATAGGCAAAAAGCTCCAACTACTGGTAGCTGCGGTGCCTACCGAACCATAGTAAGTCCACGAAGTACAATAAATCCCCAATGCAAATGAATACACAAATGGGTGATGACTAATACGCTTGGCCAGTGGCGTGGTCTTATCGCCCCAATTTGCCAGCCAAAACAGCAGACCTATGTAGCCAAAGGCAACGATCAGTAGTACAGCCGTCATGTTTATTTAACCTCATAGAATATTTTTATAATTTGCCATAACTATACCCAAACTATCTCAAGATGCGAGCGTCAGTTGGAGTTTGAAGTAGTTTGCTTATTTACAATACCTAGTTGTGGATAAAGTAGGGGGTATACATTTTATTTATATTATCTATAAATAAAATAACATACTGATTTATATGCTTTAATTTTTATTTGTCTATTTAGTTAGACTAATGTCTTATTCCCACGGTTTGTTTAAATTCGGCTAAAAACCTCAGTTATTAAAATTCATTAAGCTACTGAAACTAAAGTAGTTCATGGTTTGTTTATTAATCAATCGCTAGCAGTTTACGAAAACGTTAATATGTTGTTACGACTATTGTCGCAATTCAATATTTGAATTGCATTGCTAAATTGGTTAACGAATATAAAAAACCACCCATCACAATCTTGTGATGTTTAAAGGGGAAAATAAAAATGGCTTTTAAAAATGAAGAACAAGCAAAAGCTTATTGGGCAGAAAACATTTCATTACTGTTTAAATTATTAGCAGTATGGTTTGTAGTCTCTTTCGGCTTTGGCATATTACTGGTTGATGTACTTAACGAAGTACGTTTTTTTGGGTTTAAACTTGGCTTCTGGTTCGCCCAGCAAGGCGCGATTTATACCTTTGTGGCTTTGATTTTTGTGTACGTTTTCAAAATGAATACGTTAGATAAAAAATATGGCGTAGACGAATAGGAGCTAATCAATGGATGTTCAAATACTCACATTTATAATCGTCGGTTTAAGCTTTGCGCTTTATATCGGTATTGCAATTTGGGCTCGTGCTGGGTCAACAAATGAATTCTACGTTGCTGGTGGTGGTGTACCTCCACTTGCTAATGGTATGGCAACTGCTGCGGATTGGATGAGTGCTGCGTCATTTATTTCAATGGCGGGTATCATCTCGTTTGCGGGTTACGACGGAAGTGTTTACTTAATGGGGTGGACCGGTGGTTATGTACTACTGGCTATGTGTTTAGCGCCTTACTTACGTAAATTCGGCAAGTTTACCGTGCCAGATTTTATCGGTGACCGTTACTACTCACGTACTGCGCGTTTAGTGGCTATTTTATGTGCCATCTTTATTTGTTTTACTTACATTGCGGGTCAAATGCGTGGTGTTGGTGTGGTGTTCTCGCGTTTCTTAGAAGTTGAAATTGAAACCGGCGTTTACATCGGCATGATTATTGTTTTCTTTTATGCCGTACTTGGCGGTATGAAAGGTATTACTTACACGCAAGTTGCGCAGTACTGTGTACTAGTATTTGCTTATTTAGTACCGGCTATTTTCATCTCTATGATGGCAACCGGTCATTTCTTCCCACAAACAGGGTTTGGTGCCACGCTAAGTGATGGGTCAGGCATGTATGTATTGGATAAACTAGACGGTTTAAGCACCGAGCTTGGGTTTGGTCAGTACACTGAAGGCTCTAAGAGTATGATTGATGTATTTGCAATCACAGGTGCTCTTATGGTGGGTACAGCCGGTTTACCACACGTAATTGTTCGCTTTTTCACTGTACCTCGCGTTAAAGACACGCGTATTTCAGCTGCGTGGACACTGGTGTTTATTGCTATTGTATACACAACAGCACCCGCAGTAGCTTCGTTTGCCCGTGTAAACATGATTGATACAATTAACGGTAAAGACGGAAGCGGTACAGCGTATGCAGATGCGCCTGCATGGATCAAAAACTGGGAACGTACGGGCCTAATCACCTTTAATGATAAAAATGGTGACGGCAAAATGTTCTACACATCAGGTAAAATCACTGACCCTAATAGCGCAAACGAAGTAAACGTTGACCGCGATATTATGGTACTAGCGAACCCTGAAATTGCAGATTTACCAGCCTGGGTTATTGCACTCGTTGCTGCTGGTGGTATTGCCGCGGCACTATCTACTACAGCGGGCTTACTATTGGTAATTTCGACCTCTGTATCGCATGATTTACTTAAACGGACACTCAAACCGGATATAACCGACAAGCAAGAGTTACTTGCAGCGAGGTTGGCAGCGATGATTGCTATTGTAATATCCGCCTACTTTGGGATTAACCCGCCAGGATTTGTGGCCTCGGTTGTAGCCTTTGCCTTCGGCTTAGCGGCGGCGAGCTTCTTCCCTGCAATTATTATGGGTATTTTCTCTAAATCTATGAATAAACATGGTGCAATTGCAGGCATGGTAACGGGTATCACCTTTACTGCTGCATACATCATCTACTTCAAGTTTGTGAGTCCAGAGCTTAATAGCCCAGAAAATTGGTTCTTAGGTATTTCACCTGAAGGGATTGGTTTAGTAGGCATGATCATTAACTTTGCAGTAGCTGCAGGTGTTATGAAAATGACTCAACCGACACCAGTTGAAATTCAAGAAATGGTTGAAGGTATTCGTAATCCTAAAGGGTCTAGTGAAGCGCATGCTCACTAATCCATATATCTAATGATATAACCCATCAAAGCCCGACTTAAGTCGGGCTTTTTATTTGTTTAAATAATGACTACATTAAATAATCGCTATATTAAATAACCATATTTCAGGTTAAGTCGCTTTTTATTGAGGATGATTTATGAGTAGTGAGCAACAGGAAGTCGCGCAGTTTATTAACAAGCAAGCACCATTTTCAATGTTACAGGACAGCGCCTGCAGTTATTTTGTTAACCATCTCGATAGTATTTATTTGACCCGAGAAAACCAAACGCAATGGCTTAACAGTGAACAGCCTAAATTATTTTTAATTCGTTCCGGGTTATACGATTTAGTGGATGCTCAAGGCGATACGGTAACGCGTTTAACTCAAGGTGATTACTTTGGTTACCCCTCGTTACTGACGGGAGATTCAATACAAAACAGTTTAGAAGTACAAAAAGAGGGCATTGTCTATATGCTCGACCAAACGGATTTTGATTACTTACGTCGAGAATATAAAGCATTCGAGCAATACTTTGTTCGTGCTCATGCTAATCGATTGCTGTCATCACATTATAAAAGTAACAACGACAGCTGGTCTGAGCGTAAAATATCAGAGATCATGACTCGCAAAGCGATTACGCTGCCCCCCGATGCCAGCATCCGTCATAGTGCTAAAAAAATGCAAGAGCATGGGATTTCATCAATGATGATCACCGAAAATTCGCATCTTGTTGGAGTAGTTACAGATCGGGATTTACGTAACCGAGTGCTTGCTGATGAAGTGGATCCCGCGCAAGCTATCAATAGTATTATGACCAATAAGCCTAAGTTTATATTTGAAAATAACCGCGTATTTTCAGCGCTGCACTTAATGCTTAAGCATAATATTCATCATTTACCTGTGCTTGACGAAAACCATAAACCGCTAGGAATGATCACCAGTACAGACTTACTACGCCAACAAAAAAGCGACCCAGTGCAGCTAATTGGTCGTATTTACAAGGCCCATAATGTGGCTGATTTAAAACGTTACGCGAAAGAAATTCCTGAGTTATTAAAAGGGTTTTCAAATAATATTGATGATATTTCGCTGATCGGAAAGTTACTCAGTGGTTTAACCGATGCGTTGACCTCGCGGCTAATTTTTTTATTTCAACAACACCATGGCGCCGCGCCAACCAGTTTTAGTTTTATTTGTTTTGGCTCTCAAGCGCGCGAAGAGCAAACACTGCATTCAGATCAAGATAATGGCTTGTTATTACCTGATGGTCTAAACGATGAACAGCACGCATATTTTAAACAGATGGGCGAATTTGTTTGTGAAAACTTAGTTGAGTGCGGCATTCGTCGTTGTCCTGGTAACATAATGGCTAGCAGTGATGCGTGTCGAATGAGTGTTAGTGATTGGCGGGCGAAGTTTTTAAAGTGGATCACCAGTCCCACACCCCAGGCAATGCTCAACTGTAAAATCTTTTTTGATCTGCGTTTCATTGAAGGCTCAACCACACTCTATAGCCAGTTTTGTGAAGAGTTGACCCATATTTCTCGCAACGATCTTTTTTATGCGGCAATGGCCAGCGATGTTAACGCTAATAGTGCGCCGATTGGTTTATTTAATAACTTTAAAACCGAAAAAACAGAACAACACCACAAGTACATCGATCTTAAAAAGCGCGGGGTGGTGATCATTAATGATCTAGCGCGACTTTATGCATTGAAAGTAGGCATTCGCCGTGCTAACACCCAAGAGCGATTGGATGCCTTATTAAAGTATTCATTGTTAAGCAAAGAAGATATTTATAATTTAAAAGATTGTTGGCGATTTTTAACTCAGCTTCGGCTGCGCACGCAAATAAACGAAGAAGGGTTACCCAGTAATTGTATTAACCCAGACAAACTCAATTCGTTAGAACGTCATCAGCTTAAAGAAGCGTTTTACTTAGTAAAGCAAGCGCAGCAAGGTGCGGCGTTTAAATTTGCGCGTGGGAGTTTGTAACAATAATGGTTAAGCAGCTTATTACGCGGTACTTAAAGCGTCGCCACTTGCTTGCGCAAAGTGCTCTAAAGCAACGTTACTTAGTGATTGATTTAGAATTAACAGGGCTTGATCCTAAACAACATGAAATTGTTTCGGTTGCTTGGGTACTGATTGATAATCAATGTATTAAAAACAGTCAGTCGCAGCATATCGTTAATAAAGAGGTTAAAAGTCTAGAGCAAAGCCCTGTTTTTCATGGCATTAGTACTGACTCGGTGGCACAAGGGCAAAGCCTACAGAGTATTTTAATGTCTCTAAGCGCTCACTTTAGTGACTGCATTTTAGTATTTCATAATGCCATGCTCGACTGGGGCTTTTTAAAGTTAGCACTAAAAAATGCAGGGATCACCCAGCGGCCTAAGCTGATCATCGATACCTTACAAATAGAAAAAAAGCGCTTACTGCAACACGCAAGCGATATAAAATTAGATGATTTAACCTTAAATGAATGCCGTAATCGCTACGATTTACCAAGCTATCATTGTCATCACGCTCTTACCGATGCACAAGCCACTGCCGAATTGTTATTAGCCCAATGCCACCAAATAGGCGCCGGTAAAGAACTTAAAGTAGGCGATCTAACGTAGGTTCTGAAGAGCGAAGCGAAACCCAACTTTAAAGTAGGCACAATGGCTTAGTTTTATTCAGTTTACTTTTCTTCTTGTTTGTATAATTATGGGAACGCATGTTTAATTAAAAATTCAAGGAACGAATATGAAACTTATCATCGCTATTTTTATTACCTTATTCCCTCTTATTGCTTTTGCTAATTCAGGCGTGCCAGCTAATCGTCATATTTCTGTGCATGGCACAGCTGAGGTATTAGTTGAGCCAGATATGGCTCAAATTATATTTGAAGTAAAAAGCATTGAAGATACATTACTTGAGGCTAAACTTGAGCTTGATGGCCGGATTAGTTTGTTACTCGAAGAATTAGACAAATACGCCTTTGGGCAAGGTGATGTTCATATATCGGGTTTAAAAAGCAAGGTATACACTAGGGTTGGTACAGAATCTGGAACTGTTTCAGGCGATAAGTATTTAGCACTGAAAACAGTTAAAGTCACATTGAAAGATATTAAAAAAGTCGATGAATTTATTGATTTTGCCCAACGCTTAAAAATAGACAATATCAAAAAAATTAATGGTTTATCCTCCAAGGCTAAGCAGTTAGAGGCAGAGGCGACACAACTAGCAATCGATAACGCAAAAGCGAAGGGAAATAAGCTCGCTCAGTCTTTTGGTGCTGAACTTGGCAACGTTTATAGTATTAGTGCAAATTCCAGCAGCTCAGATTATGACGCGAGCGGTGTTAAGCACATTATTTTATCTAGCCACAGAAATAGCATGGCTGCTAGAAATAACGAGAGCCCATTTACGCAACAGCAATATTTAGGTGCAACAATAAGCGTTAAAGCATCTATAAACGTGGTGTTTGATTTAAAACTAAAATAGCAAATACCGCAAATACCTATTAGCCGAGCTAAAAGTAAAAGCGCATTGCGTGTTGATTCTGACGTTAATTTAAAGTTTCTAATGCTTGGCTCTTATAATCACAGGCAAGGTCGATTACAATACCGCCATCTAAAAGGCGACGCTGCCTTTCTCTGTACGTAACTAGAGTGGATTTTATATTTCATGGCAATCAAACTTGCAATTAATGGTTTTGGTCGTATTGGTCGAAATATTGTCCGCGCACTATACGAATCAGGCTTAAGCGACGAGATTAAAATTGTTGCGATTAACGAATTAGCCGACCCTGAAGCTATTGCCCATTTATTAAAATACGACACCTCTCATGGTCGCTTTACCTTCCCAGTTAAACTAGGTGAAGACACTATCAGCGTTGCTGATGATACCATTGCATTATTTTGTGAAGAAAACCCAGTTGAATTACCATGGCAAACGCTAGATGTTGACGTGGTACTTGAATGTACAGGCGTGTACCACTCACGTGAGCACGCGCAGTTACATATTGCCGCAGGCGCTAAAAAAGTGTTGTTTTCTCATCCTGCTGATAATGATGTAGATGCGACCATTGTGTATGGCATAAACGACGATGAGCTGAAAAACGAGCATACTATTGTCTCTAATGGTTCGTGTACCACCAACTGCGTTGTTCCTGTTATTAAAGTACTCGATGATGCCTTTGGTATTGAATCTGGCGCCATTACAACGATTCATGCGTCAATGAACGATCAGCAAGTGATTGATGCGTATCACCATGATTTACGCCGAACTCGTGCCGCTAGCCAATCTATTATTCCGGTAGACACAAAATTAGCCCGTGGTATCGACCGTATTTTACCTAAATTTAAAGGTCGTTTTGAGGCCATTGCCGTTCGTGTACCGACCATTAATGTGACTGCCATGGATTTAAGTGTCACGGTAAATACCGATGTTGATTTAAACGCGGTTAATAGTGCGCTTAAAGCACAAGCTAAAGACAGGCTTGAAGGTATTTTAAGTTACACCGAAGAGCCGCTGGTATCGGTTGATTTTAACCACGATCCCCATTCTTGTATTATTGATGGCACACAGACACGTGTTAGTCATAAACGGCTGATAAAATTACTAGTTTGGTGTGATAACGAGTGGGGGTTTGCTAATCGCATGCTTGATACCGCTCGTGCTATGATGGCATTTAAGTAATATTTAAAACGTATTTATTGGTTTAGTATCGTTAACTAAGGAGATGTTCATGTCGGTCATAAAAATGGCAGATTTAGATTTAAACGGCAAGCGTGTATTAATTCGTGAAGATTTAAATGTACCCGTTAAAGCAGGTAAAGTGACGTCAGACGCACGTATTCGTGCAGCACTACCTACTATCAAACTTGCGTTAGAAAAAGGCGCGAAAGTGATGGTTATGTCACACCTAGGCCGTCCTACGGAAGGGCAATACGAAGACGAGTTTTCATTAGCCCCCGTTGTTGATTACTTAAATGATGCACTTGAGCAAACTGTTCGCCTAGAAAAAGATTACTTAAACGGCGTTGATGTTGCAGATAACGAAGTGGTTGTTTTTGAAAACGTGCGTTTTAATAAAGGCGAGAAAAAAGACGACGAAGCCTTATCAAAGCAATTAGCTGCATTATGTGACGTTTACGTAATGGATGCCTTTGGTACTGCGCATCGCGCTCAAGCGTCAACCCATGGTGTGGGTTTGTTTGCTGATGTCGCGTGTGCCGGTCCATTATTATCGGCTGAACTAGAAGCATTAGGTAAAGCACTTGATAACCCCGCTCGTCCGTTAGTGGCAATTGTGGGTGGCTCTAAAGTATCCACTAAATTAACGGTACTTGATTCATTGTCTAAAATTGTTGATCAGCTGGTTACCGGTGGTGGTATTGCCAATACCTTTATTGCTGCTGCTGGCCATCCTGTAGGTAAGTCACTTTATGAAGCTGATTTAATGGATGAAGCAAATCGTTTATGCGCTGCGGCGAAAGCTAACGATGGCGAAATACCGGTACCCACAGACGTTGTTGTAGGTAATGAGTTTTCAGAGTCAGCTGTAGCAACACTTAAAGATGTAAGTGAAGTCACCAGCGACGATATGATTTTTGATATTGGCCCCGATACCGCAAATCAACTTGCAAAAATTATTGCTAATGCGGGCACGGTTGTATGGAATGGCCCAGTGGGTGTGTTTGAGTTTGATCAATTTGGTAATGGTACACGTGCCATTGCAAAAGCGATTGCTGATTCGAACGCATTTTCTATTGCAGGCGGTGGTGACACCCTAGCGGCAATTGATAAGTACGGCATTAGTGATAAAGTATCGTATATTTCTACAGGTGGTGGTGCGTTCTTAGAGTTTTTAGAAGGCAAAAAATTACCTGCAGTTGCAATGCTAGAATCACGCGCTAAATAATACCTTTGGGTATTAGCTAGCCGTAAAGCAGATGTGCTTATCCCACATCTGCTACAATTAACGAGTAAATACCTCTCACTTTTATTTAGTCGTTAATAATATGAATTTTAGGCCATTTGCCTTTTAATTCATGGCGCAGTGATTGCGCCAAACTAACAAATCCGTTCAAACTAGGTAGTAAAATAACTACCGATAAATTGGAGAATACCCAATGGCTTTAATCAGTATGCGACAACTTCTTGATCATGCCGCAGAGCATGGTTACGGTGTACCCGCGTTTAATGTAAATAACCAAGAGCAAATGCGTGCAATTATGGAAGCGGCTGATAAAACAAACAGCCCTGTTATTGTGCAAGGTTCTGCGGGCGCACGTGCGTATGCCGGTGCACCTTTTATTCGTCATATGATTTTAGCGGCAGTTGAAGAATGGCCACATATTCCAGTGGTTATGCATCAGGATCACGGTACATCACCGGGTGTATGTCAGCGTTCAATTCAGCTAGGTTTTTCATCAGTAATGATGGATGGCTCATTAATGAGCGATGGTAAAACACCTTCAAGCTACGATTATAACGTTGATGTAACACGCAAAACAGTTGAAATGGCGCATGCGTGTGGCGTATCTGTAGAGGGTGAGCTAGGTGTATTAGGTTCACTTGAAACTGGTGAAGCGGGTGAAGAAGATGGTGTTGGCGCTGAGGGTAAACTTACCACTGAGCAAATGCTAACAAATCCAGAAGAAGCGGCAGACTTTGTAAATAAAACCCATGTTGATGCGCTGGCTATTGCCTGTGGTACATCACACGGTGCCTACAAATTTACTCGTCCACCAACCGATGACATTTTAGCAATTGATCGTATTAAAGAAATTCACGCGCGTATACCAAATACCCACTTAGTAATGCATGGTTCGTCTTCTGTTCCACAAGAGTGGTTAGAAGTGATCAACCAATACGGTGGCGAAATTCCAGAAACTTACGGCGTGCCAGTTGAGCAAATCGTTGAAGGTATTAAATATGGTGTGCGTAAGGTAAACATTGATACTGACTTACGTTTAGCGTCTACCGGTGCAATCCGTCGTCATTTAGCGATGAACCCGTCTAACTTCGACCCACGTAAGTTTTTAGCTGCTGCAACCCAAGCAATGACTGATATTTGTATCGCTCGTTACGAAGCGTTTGGTACGGCGGGTCAAGCAAGTAAAATTAAGCCAATTTCATTAGATGAAATGCACCTTAAATACTTAAGCGGTGAGCTAAACCCAAAAATAAAGTAATGGACCAATAATAGCGATATTATTGCACTCATTCAAAAAGCCAGTTGCGTTTGCGCTGGCTTTTTTGATCTATGAGGGATCAGTATTTTACCTAGTTATTAATTAGGGATCACTCGATTACTAACTTGTCATATCTGGGATCATTACTTTACTAACTAAAGCGCTAAAATGGGCATGTTTTAGTCATTTAGGCATCGTAAAGCGCAATGGTAGAATGAAAATTATACAAAAAATCATTGGTTTAGCTTTGTTGGTGGGTAAAATAGTGATCCGTAAAGGGATCTGCTTGATAAAACTCTGATCCCAGCATTTAAGATCATAATAAACCTGATCTAAACACTGTTAAGCAGGTGCTAACTTTTATTATTAAGCGTGAAAATTGATGCTAGTTAGTAATTTGATGATCCCATGTTGATACCATAAATAGTGACTTTAATGATTGATTCTTTTTACTGCAAACCGCTTTTTTATTACTGCTCAAGATGATAAAAATATGACAAATTCTATTTTTTGTCACTATTTTGTGTTTTTTTTACACTCATTTTAATTTAGACGTTACACTTTAATAAAAATGTCATACTTAGTCATAATAATGAAACCTACTCAATAGCCTAAGAGATAAATTGGAATGTCACGTAAAGTATTAGTCGTTGATGACGAAGCACCTATCAGGGAAATGTTGGTTTTTGTTTTAGAACAAAATGGGTTTCAAGCCATTGAGGCAGAAGATTATGATTCTGCAATATCTGCAATGGTTGAACCTTATCCAGATATGGTGTTACTCGATTGGATGCTACCTGGCGGTAGTGGAATTCAAATCGCTAAAAAATTCAAACAAAATGAACACACACGCCAAATTCCTATCATTATGCTGACAGCCCGCGGCGAAGAAGAAGATAAAATACGCGGTTTAGAAGTCGGTGCTGATGATTACGTTACAAAACCGTTCTCACCTAAAGAGTTAATGGCGCGTATTAAAGCGGTTATTCGTCGTGTTGCTCCTACCTCACTTGAAGAGGCCATTGAAGTACATGGTTTGCGTTTAGATCCTATTTCGCATCGTGTGACATCAGGTGGCAGTGAGCTTGATATGGGACCAACGGAATTTCGACTGTTACACTTTTTTATGACTCACCCTGAGCGTGTATATAGCCGAGAGCAATTACTTGATCATGTATGGGGTACTAACGTCTATGTTGAAGATAGAACTGTAGATGTTCATATTCGTCGCCTGCGTAAAGCAATTGCAACCCTTGGACACGACCGCTTAGTACAAACAGTTCGCGGTGCTGGTTATCGCTTTTCGAGTAAATTATAAGTTTACTTCGTAAGTCACAATCTATTAACCTAGCACAGTCAAACTTCTGCTAGCGTTTATAAGGTAAAGAGCGTGTATGTATCGAGTTATTAACAAGCAGGCGTTAACCAAACGGCTGTTTGTCTATTTTATACCTTTGCTTTTAATTGGGGTGCTTATTGGTGCCCCATTTTTGATGTTGTTTTTGGGCGCTTTTTCGCTACTTATGTGGCATTACCATCAGCTTTATCGCTTAAGTGACTGGCTGCATAATCAACGCAGCTTTAACCCGCCTGAAGGGGAAGGGTCGTGGGAGCAAGTATTTGAAGGTATTTATCAGCTGCAACACCGCAATCGTAAAAAGCGTAATGAGTTGGCAGAACTGATACGGCGTTTTCGCGACGGCGCTGAGGCCGTACCTGATGCCGTTGTTGTACTACAAAACGATTTATCAATTGTGTGGTGTAATCAGCTTGCACTCAAAGTGCTAGGGTTACAGTGGCCGGTTGATCATGGTCAGCGCTTAGATAACTTAATTCGCGATCCTAAATTTGCTAAATATATGCGCCGTAAAGAGTTTAGCGATGCACTGGAGCTTGAAAGTGGTCACAGTGTTGAGCAAGTTCTTGAATTTAGGGTGATGCCCTATGCCAATACACAGTTGTTGGTAGTGGTACGCGATGTCACTCGCTTAAAGCAACTTGAGCAAATGCGTAAAGACTTTGTAGCAAACGTCTCTCATGAGCTCAGAACGCCTTTAACGGTTGTTACCGGCTACCTTGAAATGCTCGATAGTGATTCACTGCCCCCGCCTGCAATGTGGAATAAAGCACAAACTACTATGCTAGAGCAATGCAAGCGTATGGATAGCTTAGTCAATCAGTTGTTGTCGTTATCGCGCATCGAAGGAGCAAAGCAACACAGTAATGACAAAGCGGTGAATGTGCCACGATTATTAAAGTTAATTGAAACAGAAGCGAAATCTATTAATCAAGACAAAGGCCATCAACTTACTTTTAATATTGATACATCACTTGATATTACCGGTGCTGAGGATGAACTTAGAAGTGCATTTTCAAATTTAGTATTTAATGCCATTCATTATACTAAACCAGGCGGTAAAATAGAGGTGCTTTGGCAGCGCAACAACGAACAAGCATGTTTTAGTGTTACCGATAATGGTGATGGTATTGCACCTGAACATATTAACCGCTTAACTGAGCGTTTTTATCGAGTAGATAAAGCCAGAAGTCGTACTACAGGTGGCTCTGGACTTGGTTTGGCAATTACTAAACATGTACTTACTCGCCATGGTAGTCAATTAAAAATCCACAGTGAACTGGGTAAAGGTTCCTGTTTTTCTTTCGCATTCTCAAGCGATAGACTTATCGCAATTGCGCCATCAGTGGCGTAATTAGAGTGGTCATAAAAGTGTCATTTAAGAGTCACACCATTGTCATGTACTCACTTTAGAGTGAACCGCAGTTAGGAAATGGGACGAACAAACTGGAGAACCCCAAAATGAAATTTAAAAACTTAGTTGCCGCAATGGGTGTGGCTGTTACAACATTTGTATCTGCACAAGCGGTTGCATTAGAAGACGGTATTCCTGAGTATCAAAAAATTAGCGGTGTATCAGGTAACTTTTCATCGGTAGGGTCTGACACATTAGCCAACATGATGACCTTTTGGGCTGAAGAATATAAACGTATTTACCCAAATGTAAATATTCAAATTCAAGCGGCAGGTTCGTCTACTGCGCCACCAGCACTAACTGAAGGTACGGCTAACTTAGGTCCAATGAGCCGTGCAATGAAGTCAAAAGAGATTGAAGCATTTGAAAAGCGTCATGGCTACAAACCAACACAAGTGCGTGTAGCAATTGATGCGTTGGCCGTATTTGTACACAAAGATAACCCAATCGAAGGACTACGCATTGATCAAATCGATGCTATTTTCTCATCAACTCGTAAATGTGGTGCACCAGAGCAAGTAAATCGCTGGAGTGATGTTGGTCTAGAAGGTGATTGGGCTGCAAAAGACGTGCAATTATACGGACGTAACTCAGTATCAGGTACTTACGGTTACTTTAAAAAGAAAGCGTTATGTAAAGGCGATTTTCGTAATAACGTGAACGAGCAACCGGGTTCAGCTTCTGTTGTACAATCAATTTCAGCGTCATTAAATGCGATTGGTTACTCTGGTATTGGTTATAAAACATCGGGTGTACGTACTGTTCCGTTATCGAAAAAAGGCACTAACTTTGTTGATGCCACGCTTGAAAACGTAGCGCAAGGTAAATACCCACTGTCACGTTTCTTATATGTTTATGTAAATAAACACCCAAATAAGCCACTTGGCCCAGTTGAAGCTGAGTTCTTAAAGATGGTACTTTCTCAAGAAGGTCAAAAAATTGTAGAAAAAGATGGCTATGTACCACTTTCTGCAAAGTTAGTTGAATTAGAACTGAAAAAGCTAGGCTTGAAATAAGCAACTAAAGCAATTAATAAAAAACCGCTCATTGAGCGGTTTTTTTGTTTTACAATTTATGCCGACGATTGCTATTAGTCAGCTTTACCTAAGTTTTCAGCTTGTACTTTGCATTGATTGTACGCCTCAATACACTTTGATGAGCAAACTTGCGATTTAAGACTATCGGTCGTTGTTTGCTGCTCGCAGCTGGTTTCACATTGATAACTTTGTTGAGCACATTGATTAAGTGCCGGATTACCCGCCTGGCTCTGACAGCCAGCGAGAACTGCAAACGAAAAAGCCACACAGCTAGTTTTTATAAAAGTTTTCATGCTTGTCCTTAAAGTGTAGCTACCAAGATTAAACTTCAACTTGTAGGTTGTCGATTAATCTAACACTACCTAAAAAGGCGGCAGCTAAAATTACAAATCGTGTATCTTCGAGTGTAGCAGCTTTTAATGTATCTCGTTGAGCTATCGAAAAATAATCTGGTTTTAGACCTGCGTTTTCTAATGCACTCTTCGCTTCATTTTCAAGTGTGGCAAAGTCTTTATTACCGCTTTTAAGTTGCTGAGCACAGTGTTTTAAGGTGTTAAATAAAGTGGGAGCGGTGTGTTTTTCATCAGCTGATAAATACCCATTACGCGAGCTCATAGCGAGGCCGCTAACTTCACGCATGGTAGGTACGCCAATAATTTCTACTGGTATTGATAAATCAGTGGCCATGGTTTTAACCACTTGTAGCTGCTGAAAATCTTTTTCACCAAAACAAGCGTAATCAGGCTGTACTAAATTAAATAGCTTAGTAACAACAGTCGCTACGCCTTTAAAGTGACCTGGGCGTGAACCGCCACAATACCCCATTGAAATACCGGGTACATCAACAAAGCTTTGTGCACCTAACCCATTAGGGTAAATAGTTTCTACACTGGGAATAAACAAAATATCTGTTTCAAGATCGGCTAAACCTTGTTTATCTGCATCCAAGGTGCGCGGGTAACTGTCTAAATCTTCGTTAGCGCCAAATTGCATTGGGTTAACAAAAATACTCACGACGACTTTATCGGCCAGTGTTTTTGCTTTTTCTACCAGTGAAAAATGACCACGATGCAAATTGCCCATAGTAGGTACAAATGCGACGCTTAAACCGGCTTGGCGCCATGCTCTAATTTGACTGCGTAATGATTTAATTTCAGTGATTGACTGCATTATTTAAACTCGTGTTCAGCGCTTGGGAATACGCCGCTTTTGACATCGTTACAATACTTTTTAACCGCAGCAGGCATATTGCCTGTTTCGAGTAAAAAGTTTTTTGAAAATTTAGGAATGTAACCTGCAGAAATACCCACTAAATCGTGCATAACCAAAATTTGGCCATCGGTTACATTACCGGCGCCAATCCCGATTGTAGGAATGCTCAATGACTCAGTAACGCGTTTTGCTAAGGCACTTGGAATACATTCAAGCACCAGTAGTTGAGCACCTGCGGCTTCTAATGCTTTTGCATCGGCAATAATTTTTTGCGCTTGCGCTTCTTCACGGCCTTGGATTTTAAAACCACCGAATACATGCACAGATTGCGGTGTAAGCCCCAAATGGCCACACACTGGAATACCTTGTTGGGTGAGTGATTTAATGCTGTCATGCAGCCATTCACCGCCTTCAAGTTTGACCATATTAGCACCCGCGCGCATCAGCTCTGCAGCATTTTTACACGCATCATTTGGGTTTGCGTAGGTCATAAATGGTAAATCAGCAATAACAAATAAATCACGGCTTCCTGCGCGCACACAGCGAGTATGGTAGGCAATTTCTTGGTTTGTAACCGCTAAGGTATCATCGCCACCTTGTAATACCATACCCAAAGAATCACCAACTAAAACAACATCAACGCCGTTATCATGAAATAACTTAGCAAAACTAGCATCGTAAGCTGTTAAAGCAGTGATTTTATTACTTTCAGCCTTCATTTTATTCAAAGTTGAAACGGTTATTTTAGACATAATATTCTCGCAGACAATGGCCTTAATTAATTACCGTGGTAATTGTTGTAAGTCGTTAAGCGGTAAGGTATTTGCTATCTGTTGGATAGATGCGCCGCTAGGTAAAATCAGTTCCGGTGCAATTTCTTGCAATGGGTAAACAACAAATTCTCGCTCAGTTAACCCGTAATGAGGTACGGTTAAACGTTTGGTATTTAAAATGTGTTCACCAAATAATAAAATATCAATATCCAGTGTGCGTGCGCCCCAGCGCTCAGCCTTTCTAACTCGACCATGTTCCAGCTCTATGGCTTGGGTTAAATCGAGTAGTTGCTCTGGCTCAAGTGAAGTGTTGATACAGGCGACTGCATTCACATAATCGGGTTGATCTTGTGGTCCCATAGGCTTGCTCGCATAATAATGCGAACAGGCTATAAATTCGCTGTTTGGCAAGCTTTTAAGTGCAATAACAGCGTTATCAAGTTGTTTTTTAGGGCTGTTAAGGTTTGCACCTAACCCCAAGTAGACACGTTGCATTATTTACTCAGCTGGCTTTTTAGTAGTACGACGACGAGGTCGCTTACGTGGCTTTGGGCCACCTTGATGACCAAGTTCTCGCACCATTTCTTTTTGGCCATTAATATCTTGGTCTAAGTACTGTGTCCACCACTGTGCCAGCTCTGTATGCTCAGTTTCACCAGCATCAACACGCAATAGTAAAAAGTCATAAGCGGCTTTAAAGCGTGGCTGCTGTGTTAAGCGGTAGGCACGTTGGCCAGCACGTTTATCTAAGCGCTGTTGAATATGCCAAATATCACGAGCACCTAACGTAAAGCGTTTTGGCACGGCAATGTGTTGGGCATTCTCACTCAGTACTTTATTAATTGCCTGAGCAAATGCATCATATTCAGATAGTTGCTCTTGGCGTCTGATTTTTTCAGTACGTTCAATTAGCGGGAACCACAGTAACGCTGCAAATACAAATGCAGGAGTGACTTTTTTATCTGCATTAATACGTATGTCGGTGTTTGCAAACATTTGCTTTATGAAGGTTTCTTCAAGTCCGCCTGGTTTTTTATCTAAAATACGGTCTAGCTCAGGAAATAACGACTTAAATAAACCGTACTGACGCAGCATGATAAAGTTTTGCTGTGCTTTGCCGTTTAAAAATAGCTTGAGTATTTCTTCAAATAAACGCGCTGGCGGAATATTATCAAGCAAGCTCGCTAATTCGGTAATCGGTTTTTCGCTTGCTGGTGCTATTTGCATATCTAACTTGGTAGCAAAGCGCACTGCGCGAAGCATACGTACCGGATCTTCACGGTAGCGTGTTTCAGGATCGCCAATTAACTCAATTTTTTTTGCTTTGATTGCGGCTAAGCCATTTGCGTAATCGTAAACACAAAAATCATTAATTGAGTAGTACAAAGCGTTGATTGAAAAATCACGACGTTCTGCATCTTCTTCAATACTGCCAAATACGTTATCGCGAAGAAGTTGCCCGTGCTCACTTGACTGGCTAATTTGATTTTTATCTTCTTGTGCTTCGTGATGGCCGCGCATTGTTGCCACTTCAATAATCTCACGGCCAAAAACAATGTGCGCTAAACGAAAGCGGCGACCAATTAAGCGACAGTTACGAAACAGTTTTTTTACTTGCTCAGGGGTGGCATTGGTTACAACATCAAAATCTTTAGGTTGTTGACCTAACAATACATCGCGAATGCAACCACCAACTAAGTAAGCATCATAGCCACCATCTTTTAGGCGGTAGAGTACTTTGATTGCATTTGGGCTAAATTGTTTGCGAGAAATACCATGCTCACCTCTAGGGATCACTAACGGCTCACTGCTGATTGCGACATTTTCGTTATTGGCACTTGGGCCGATAATTTGTCGACAAAATTGAAAAAGCTTGGAAATAATAGTCTGTCTCCTAGAGAAGCGGTTGATTTGCTCGCCATTGCAATCAAAATCACAGCAAGTATTCGCTTAAAGCGTTATTTTTACCGTTTAATGTAATTAGCATATATTTAGGCGGCTATCATATACCAGCAAGGTAAAAAAATTAAGTTGCAGCACTGAAATTAAGCCATTTTTAACGATTTTATTTGAATTAATTACACGTAATACGTAATGGGAGGTTAAATCTGTATTTCGCGCTTAGCAGGAACAAGGCTTAGATTAAAATGTGCCACGCCCCAAGCGAGTAATTGTTCGCAGGTTAAATCCATTAATTGCTCATGTATTGGCAGGCCTAAAAATTTAAATACAGCTATTAAAGTAGGTTTTGGATTTTGTTTGCAAATTGCAGGGGCATAATTTTGCTTAGAGAGTTTAAATCCTGGTTTTGCTACCGCTAAAGGTAAATGAGCAAATTCTGGAATAGGGCAATTAAGTTGTTTAAATAAACTGATTTGACGCGCAGTCGGCTCAATTAAATCAGCGCCTCGTACAATACGATTAATCCCTTGCTCAATGTCATCAATAACCACCACCAGTTGATAGGCAAATAAACCGTCGCTGCGTTTTATAATGTAATCTTCATGAGCGAGGGCAGGGTCAACGTCAATATGCCCTTGAATAAGGTCGTTATAATCAACAGTTGCATGACATTGGCTTAAGCGCAGGGCATGCCCCTGTTCATTTAGTTGACTGTGTTTACACTGCCCTTGATAAATGCCGCCGAGGGCTTTTATTTGCTTACGGGAGCATTGGCAGGCATACACAAGCTGTTGCTGTGATAAAGAGTGCACGGCATCTTGGTAGATAGTAAGACGCTGTGTTTGGTACACAACGTTTTCATCCCAATTGAGGTTGTAGGCGTCTAAGGTATTTAGGATATCGGTGGCGGCGCCTTTTACAACGCGAGTGGTGTCTATGTCTTCGATGCGAACTAACCATTTTCCTTGGTTTGCTTTTGCATCTAGGTAGCTACCTACAGCCGCCACAAGTGAGCCAAAATGTAACGGTCCGGAAGGGGACGGTGCAAATCGGCCGCGATAGTTAGGTACTTGCGCAGTAACGGCTGTAGAAGACATGGCTATACTTAATTAGCCGCGTCCAGATTGCTTTTCTTTGATTTCAGCAAGTGTTTTACAGTCTACACATAAATCAGCAGTAGGGCGCGCTTCTAAGCGGCGAATGCCAATTTCAATGCCACAAGACTCACAAAAGCCAAATTCGTCTTCTTTAATTAATATAATTGTTTTTTCAATTTTCTTAATCAACTTACGTTCGCGGTCACGAGTACGAAGCTCTAATGAGAACTCTTCTTCTTGTGCTGCGCGGTCAACGGGATCAGGAAAGTTAGCTGCTTCGTCTTGCATGTGTGATTTTGTACGATCAACTTCGTTACGTAAATCATTACGCCAAGTTTCTAAAATTGTTTTAAAATGAGCACGTTGTGCATCATTCATGTACTCTTCACCCGGTTTTTCTTGGTATGGTTCTAAACCGGCTTGAGCCAATAAACCATGTCTTTTTTGGTCTGGCATAACTCTCTCCTAAATCCTTAATTTAATGCCTCAGCATTAGCCGGCGGTATAAATAACAGAAACTCATACCCTAGGCAAATTTATTTTTAAATAATCGAATTAGCTTAACCCTGTTTGGTGATATAAAAGTAGTAAAAGCACTCCTTATACTTTGTTATCACAGTATTGGTTTATAAACTGGCGTAGTTATATGGGCAATAACAATAAAAACAACTTATTTTTACTTTTTGGTTAAGTATTTTTTGGGCGTGGCGAAATACCAACGCTTAAATGCGCGCTTTTCACTCAACAAACGCCACTTTCTCAACTAAAGTTACCTCACTGGCAGAAATATGGGCTTTATAAGCTAATACTTCTACGCCTTGCTCAATCGCTTCGCTTAGTAATTGTGCATAGGTTGAATCTATATGCGCCGCCGCACTCACTTGTGTGATCCCTTGATGTAGCACCGCAAATAGTAATACCGCACGATGCCCTTGTTTTACCATTTCGATTAATTCACGAATATGCTTTTGCCCACGAACTGTTTGCGCGTCAGGGAAGTAACCTTGGCCGCTTTGTGGATGCTCTTCACTTAGGAGCGTGACTGATTTAACTTCAACATAGCAATTGGCTTTACTGCTGTGGGTAAGTAAAAAGTCGATGCGGCTGTTTTCACTGCCATATTTTACTTCACTTCGAACTTGCTGATAGCCTGTCAGCTCTTTAATCACTTCAGCATTAATCGCCTCTTCTACTACTTTATTGGCAACGGCTGTATTTACACAAATAAGCTGTGATAAGTTATTTTGCGTCAGCTCTAAAGACTGTGGGTACTTTCGTTTGGTGTTACTGTTGGTGGAATAAAAGGCATTAAAACCAGAGTCAGCACAGCCCGTCATTTTCCCCGTATTAGCACAGTGAGCGGTAAAAGTGCTGCCATCACTGAGCTCTAAATCAGCTAAAAAGCGTTTGTAACGTTTTAATAACGTAGCAGATTGTAATGGCGGGGTGTACTTCATTAATGACTTCCTTATATAACCAGGGTTCAGGTTAAGTAAAATAAGACTTTACGGACTATTTGAGGTTATTTACCGCAAGCAGTTGGGAACTTAAGCGCGCTATAGTAAACTCAACCATACATTTAAGTGCAAGGATATTCTAACATGAGTGAAAAATTTGTTGTTCAATTAAGCGAGCAATCGGCACCAGGACACTGGGGCGAAAATGCGTCACTATCTTTTAACGAACACGGCGCAACGGTTCATTTATCTGAGCAAGAAACATTAAAAAACGTGCAAAAAGCAGGTCGTACTATTGCAAGCCAAGGTATTAAAAGTGTTGTGCTTGAAGGCGATGTTTGGTGTACAGAGAGCCAATGGGCCTTTTATCAAGGCTTTGTATCACCAAAAGTACTGCACGGTGTTGAGTTTGTTGATAATGCACAATCTGATTTAAAAGAACTTGCTGATTTAAAAGCTTCAGCAACGTGGGCACGTGAAATGGTTAACGGCACCGCCGATGACATTTACCCAGAGAGCCTAGCAGAAAAAGCGGCTGAATTTATTCAATCACTGGCACCAGAACATGTTAGCTACCAAATAATAAAAGGCGATGCGCTATTAGAGCAGCAATGGATTGGTATTCATGCTGTAGGTCGTGGTAGTGAACGCCCACCAGTGTTACTTGAGCTTGATTACAATCCAACTGGCGATGATAACGCACCAGTAAGCGCTGCACTTGTAGGTAAAGGTATTACGTTTGACTCAGGTGGTTACTCAATTAAGTCTAGCGAAGGCATGTTAGGCATGAAATGCGACATGGGCGGAGCGGCAACAGTTACCGCAGGTTTAGCATTGGCGATTAACCGTGGTGTAGAAAAGCGTATTAAGCTGTTTTTATGTTGTGCTGAGAACTTAATTTCCGGTCATGCATACAAACTAGGTGACATTCTTACCTACAAAAATGGCACAAGCGTTGAAATTGTAAACACGGATGCTGAAGGTCGTTTAGTATTAGCTGATGGCCTAATGGCGGCAGGTGAGACAGGTGCACCACTTATTATTGACGCAGCAACATTAACTGGCGCAGCCCTTGTTGCCGTTGGTCAAGAATACAACGCGTTATTTGCCCTTGATAAAGAGCTAGTGCGTGAAGTAGAAGACTTTGCATCACAAGAAATGGAAGCCGCTTGGCCATTACCGCTTGAAAAGTGGCATCAACAAAACTGTCCATCACCGTATGCAGATACAGCAAACAGCCGTGCACAAAAAGGCGGTGGTTATGGTGGTGCTTCAAATGCAGCAGGTTTCTTATCTCGCTTTGTGCCAAACGATGGCAAAGGTTGGGTACACATTGATTTAGCTGCTGCATTTAATATGGGTGGTGGCACTAGTCAGTGGGCTTCAGGTGCAACTACCCAAGGTATGCGTACAGTCGCGCGCACCTTGCTTGAAAAGGCCTAATCAATTCAGATTAAGCAATTAGTTAAAAAATAGGTACCTTAAGGTGCCTATTTTTTTATCCGCCATACAAGCAATTTTGTTTTATTTACGGTAAAATCCTTCGCCAATACGTGTTTGGGCATCTATTTCATTTAAACCTCGCTCAAATATTATACATACCACTGGGATCCTTACTATGTCAGAAAAGTGCTATATCACGGCTCAACAATTACTTGAAGATTCATTCCGCGTAGCGGCACAAGTGTATAAAGATGGCTTTCGTCCAGATTTTATTATTGGTATATGGCGCGGTGGTGCTCCAATTGGGATTGCAGTTCAAGAATATTATGATTACAAAGGTATAGAAACCGATCATATTGCGGTGCGTACGTCGTCTTATTACGGTATTGGCAAGCAATCAAAAGAAATCAAAGTACATGGTTTACACTACATTGTTGAAAACGCGAATGCGGGTGATTCATTGTTAATTGTGGATGATGTGTTTGACTCAGGTCGTAGCATTGTAGCGTTAAAAGAGAAGCTTTCTGAGCTAATGCGTTTAAACTTACCACGTGATATTCGTATTGCTTGTCCATACTACAAGCCAAAAAATTCAAAAGTTGATACAGTGCCTGATTACTTCATTCATGAATCTGAAGAATGGTTAGTATTCCCGCATGAATTATCAGGGTTAACGCCGGATGAAATTATTGAAGGTAAATCTGATTTAGCTAAAATCCACGATATTTTACTTGAAAAATAAACGTGATTTTGCTCAATAAAAAAGGCCTTAATGGCCTTTTTTATTGTCTTTAAAGCTGTGCAAAGCTATCTACATAGTCACTGAGTTTAGGAATATCGACAGCTTGCAGCCCTTGAGTGCTTCGTTGCACTAGGTTTTTTTCTACTAACTCACTCACTACCCGTCGGTATGCACGTTCAGTGGTTGCAAAGCGCTCTGCTTCTGCATTTACCGTAGGATAAGCACGCAATAAAGTGGGGTTGTTATTCTCCGCACGTAATAAGCAGTCTTTAGCAATGTTGTAGCTTAAGGGAAGTAACAGTTTATCTAAGTTAATCTTTTGATTTTCTTGGAACTTAGCGGCAATGGTTTGCGCTGTGTAAAGACTCAGTTCTGGTTTATCGAGCAATAATGAGCGCCAATGCTTTAGCTCAATAAGATTATACGTTACATCACTGAAGCAGGTTACCGTGTAAATGCACGGGTTATTATTCAGTGCTTCAATTTCACCAATTAAGGTGTTGTTACAGTCGAGCTGACCAAGAAGCAGGCGTCGGCCATTCCCCACATCATAACTAAACGATACAGTACCACTTCGCACCAATACCAACTTAGTGAGTGGTTGGTCTTGCTGTATTAATATTTCTTTTTTTGATTGCTGATAACTACTGCCGGCAAATGTCAGCAGCTGTTCAACAAGGTAACTGGAAAAATGGTATTGAAACATCAATCATGCTCTTCGGACAATTGTCCTATTTATTACACCTTAATGACGATAGCATTAAGATTAAGAATTTACGCTAACTTGCCCACGTTGTTATTTATTTAATGGCGTTAAATGGCCTTCATTCTACCGTGTAATGATTAAAAAATTGTGGGTAAAACCAGCATATTTTAAGGTTTTATTGGTAAGTTAGCTTTTTTATTTAAACTGCTGTGCAGCATATTTTAATAATGTACTAAAGTTTAGCTAGTAATATTAACCTAAAGCCTAGGAGAGAACAATTGAGTTGGGAATATTTAGGTTATTTAGCATCCGCCTTATTAGTTATATCCTTGACCATGACCGATGTAACCAAACTACGTTGGTTTAATTTATTGGGCTGTATTGCGTTTACTTTTTACGGTGCAGCAATCGGTTCTGTACCGGTGGCATTTACTAATGGCTTATTAGCTCTGGTCAATATTTATCACATTATTAAGTTATATCGTCAGTCTAAAGCTGATACAAAAAAGGGTTAACTTTTAAGTTAACCCTTTTTTGTTTTATTGAATTTCGTCTAATATAATTCCATCAACTCTTCGAGTTGGATATAAAGACTCAACAATAAAGCTAGGGATAAATCCTTTGGCTGTTGATACAACTATCTTAGATTTAGCTCCTATTATACGAGCATTCACAATAACGCCTTTGTTAGTGTATGTTAGAGTTCCCGTTAAAGTGTAGTCGATATGTGGGTAACCTTTAATTTCTTTACCATTACGACTAAATGAAAAGTCTCCTAAAGGTGTGACATGAACATCTCCAGTGTGTTTGTAGTCAACGATAGATAAACCAAATTCTTGCATTTCGCTTATAAAACTTTCAGCTAGGTGGTTACCAAAAATATTAGTTGTTTGAAGGTTGTCATCTAAATTTACAAACGAGGTAACCGCGATAGGAGTTCGACTGTTAACATAATTCATATTTTGAATTAACTTCATGGCTAGCTGTTCAGTGTAATCACTTAATAACTTACTACTATTAACAGGGCGAAAGTTATTTTCAGGGAATTGCCAATTATTAACTCGAGGTTGGTAATTTCTGGCATACCGATTGTTATAAGAGTGATTATTGCTAACATTGTCATGACCTGAATGACCGTTGTAAATTGGGTGTGTAGAACATGCTGAAAGTGATATGGTGAAAAGTGCCGATAAAACTAGAGGTATTTTTTTTGAAAACATGTGTTCATCCTGAAACATAATAAATACTATAAGTTCTTATTTTATCGACACAACTTTTGATTACTTTAGTAAATTTTCACCTTTTTTATGTTTTTTTACTCAGCCTTCGCGGTGTCTTTTTGGTAACGTAACTTACCCGCTATCCACGTTTGTAGTACCTGAGTTTTGTAAAGCTGCTCAATAGGCACTTTAAAATAGTCTTGATCAACCAGAATAAAGTCAGCCCACTTACCTTGCTCTAAACTACCTACTTTAAACTCTTGATGCGCTGCATACGCGCCGCCAAGGGTAAATGCACGTAATGCATCTTCTCTGCTTAATACTTCACTGGCACGCCAACCGTTTTCAGGCAGTTGATTATGATCCATGCGGGTGATAGCTGAATATAAACCATCAAACGGGTTCGCCAACTCTACGGGATAATCAGAACCGGCTGCAATAGTCGATCCCTGATCCAAGAACGTTTGCCAAGCATAAGCGCCTTGAAGTTGTTTATCAGTTAAGCGTTGCTCTGCCATATGCATGTCTGATGTGGCGTGCACCGGTTGCATTGATGGGATTATTTTCAGGGTTTTAAAGCGTGGAATGTCTGCGGGAGAAACTATTTGCGCATGTTCCATGCGGTTACGCAGCAGTATGCCACCGGTTTGCTTAAATACATTTTGATAGGCATCGAGCACAATTTTATTGGCTCTATCGCCAATGGCGTGGGTATTTGCGCTAAAACCGTTTTTAAAGGTGAGTGTAAATAATTGCTCTAATTTTTCTTGGGTTTCAAGCATCAGGCCAAAGTGGTTGGCTCTATCAGCGTATTCATCGATAAGCGCAGCACCGCGAGACCCTAATGCGCCATCGGCATAAATTTTCACACTGCGAATAGATAAAAAGTCGTGTGCATCTTGATAGCGACCCGCTTTAAGCATCATGTTTAAATCTGGGCTTGCTGCACTTAACATCGCTACAATTCTAAGCGGCAACGTACCTAGCTCGGCGCGTTGTTTATAAACTTGCCAAGTGGTTTTATCAATACCTGCATCATGAGTTGAGGTAATGCCTAGGCTTAGTAAGTGTTTACCTGCGGCATCTAATGCATTACTGACCGATTGTGCAGACGTTGCAGGCATATGCTGGGTAACCAAGGTTTCTGCTTTATCAATAAAAATACCGGTGGGTTTACCAAACTCATCTTTTATAATTTCTCCACCCGTAGGCGATAATGTATCAGCGTTAATATTGGCAAGTTCTAATGCTTTTGAATTAACCCAAATAGCGTGGCTATCTACTCGCGATAAAATAACAGGGCGATCGTTAACGACTTTGTCTAAATCAGCGGCTGTAGGAAAGCGGGTGTTTGACCATAGTTCTTGATTCCAGCCCCGACCAATGATCCAACCTTCTTTATCTTTAGCAAATTCGCTGAGCTTAGCGGTTATTTCATCTACCGACTTAGCACCGCGCACATCAAGTTGCGACAAGTTATTACCCAGTCCGATGACATGTCCATGCGCATCAATGAGCCCTGGGAGTAAAGTTTTACCTTCTGCGTCAATTAGGGTTGCGCCGGGAAAGCTATTTTTTAAGTTGTCTGGACCGGTTTTAACTACTTTGCCATCTTTTATGACTAAGGTTGTAAACGTATTTACTTCGCCATGGCGCATTTTTCCTTTATACAAAGGTGAGTAGCCATTGGCATTATAAATGACTTTAGTTTGTGCTATTGCCACGCTAGATAAGCCGCAAAGGCTTACTAGCAATATCGGTTTTATTAGTTTTTTCAGTTGCATAAGAGGCATGTTGTTATTATTTGTACTATCACAGTAGCAAACTCAAATTTAGAATACCAATATAGCGATTTTTTATGGATGTAATAGCGTACCTATAGTAGGTTAAATAGTAATCATTTAAAAAATTAAACTTAACTTTCAAGCATAAGGAAACGCTATGAAACCACTTTACCTCACAATTCCTTTAACATTACTTCTCTGCGCATGTAGTGCAACATCACCTGAGAATGAGGCTATTGAAAAAATAGACTACATTGATTTATCAAGCGCAGAACATCGTGATTCGGGAAAGGATTACTGGAATATTTTTAAAAGAGTGGAGCCTTTATACCCCATTGAGGCTGCTAAAAATGGGCTTGCGGGGTGTGTTGAGCTCGTAACTATGATTAATCAGGAAGGAAAGGCGCAAGGCTATAAAATACTTTCTTCATACCCTCAAAAGCTATTTGATAAAGCAGCCGCACAATCCCTCAATTTATGGAAATGGGTTCCAGCTGAAAATAATAAAAATAAACAACCCACTCTTACGCACATTAGAATGGATTTTATGCTTGAGTCTAAAGATGTTAGTAAAAAATATTTGAAAAACTGCCCCCCACCGAAAAAACATCTTTGGTAAAAGGAAAAGTATATAAACGCACTTTATAATATATTTTCTTTATTTACTGGCGTACAAACTGTATTCGCTTAATGACAATTGTGCGTCTTTATCACGGTCGTAACTTCTAAACCGTGACCACAAAGCAGGATCACTGGCGGTTTCAGAGCGAGTCAAAAAGCCATCCTGATTGCGGTCAAGTTTTTCAAACTTTTCGTCAATATAGCTGCTTGTCGCAAAACTCATACAGCTAAAAACAGTGAGTGTTAGTAAAATAATATAGTGGATAGGTTTCATCTAAATACTCAGTACAGGTTATTGGTTAGGTAGTTTTTAAACTCAGTTAAAGAAATTCTGTTATCTTGATTTTCATCCCAATTTGAGAATGAGTTTAATAGCTGAGGCTGAGCAGCAAGCTCGCTATGGGTTAAATACCCGTCATTATTTGTATCTAAATGCTCAAAGCGTTGCTTTACATCAAGTGCGAATGCACTTTGGCTGATAAAAAGTAAAGCACCAATAAAAGGAAGCAGTACTCTCATAATTGGCGTTCCAAGGTATATTTTAATTGCTGGCAGTAATGAAAGAAAGCACTTGCCATAATTTAACTCCCAACATTAAATCCGTTTACACACTCCCTCAGGGATTATGGCAAATGCTTTTAACTCTATAATATAAAACTTAACTTGAATCTAAACTTAAGGTTTAAAGTTTTCGAACTCTTTTTTAGAAATCATCTCGTTATTGTCTTTGTCTAAATCAGTAAACTGCTTGAGTAACTGTTTATCTTGTTTTGCTTCTGTGAGCGATATTTGGCCGTCCATATTTTTATCTAAATGCATAAAACGTACGTTTAACGACGATGCCAATGCCGTTGCACTAATAGCTAAAAATAGCAGTGAAAAAGCACCAATCAATTGTTTCATAAATATACTCCTTTATTTTACAAACTGTTTAAATTCATCGAACGATAATTGTCCGTCTTCATTTTTATCTATTTGTGCAAAATTCTCATGCAGTAATGCATCTTCGCCAGCTTCCGCTTCACTTAATGTGCCGTTGCTGTCCTTATCTAAGCTGTAAAATGCTGTGTTCACATCAAGCGCAAATAAATGACTACTTGTGAAACATAACGCTATTAAGGCAGTAGATTTTAAATAACCTTGAAAGGTCAACAGACCCTAATCATTCCTTGGCCTTTAAAAATTAATATTTATAAGCGTATTACAATTATGGTGCCAGTTTTTATTTTCATTAAAAATCATATGGTTAAATTTATTCTGTGTTTTTAATGGGTAATATTTACCGACGGTTGTGTGTATTGTGCAACATTTTCTCAGTTAGGTTTTTTTACTGTTTTTAAATCAAATGTTTAACTTGTCGCAATTGAGCGACATTGCAACGATTTTACTCTCAAAAATGTATTTGGTTCAGCGAGTGTATAAGTTAAGCGCTTAATAATAGAGCGCTTAAAAGTAGTAAAGGATTAGTGTATGCCTGCAATCATGGCTGAAAAATATAAAGCATTGGTAAATTGGCGTCCTAATTTGATTGGCCAGTTTGTAATGAGCATGCTGTTGTCACTCTTGCCTTTGTCTATTGTGGTTATTGTATTTTTAAATGTATTAAATAAACAATTAGCGGTCACGCAGCAAATTGTTAGTAATAACTACCAAGTAACCAAGTCATTTAATGCACTTAAGCAAGAGCTCAACAGTTTAGAAAGGGCAACAAGGCAAAACTGGGTATTAAAAAGCGATTCACTCGATGAGCTTATCGTGGATAAATGGCAATCATCGCTGGACAATATAAATGAGCTTAAACAGCTTTCTAGCAGCCAAAAAAATACTCAACAATGGCAACGGTTAACAGATACGCTAAAAGCAGCGCATACCAAACTAGTGGTTGAAGCTCGTCAGCAAGCAGAGTTATTCGTGCCAATTAGTGAAATACTGGCAGATCTAACAATGTGGCTGCGCGAATCCAATGAAGCCAAAATCACTCAAAACCAAATTAAACTGACAAATTTACAAGCCTCCTTTATAAACTGGTTAGTAGCACTTACGCCTTTAACATTACTTGTTGGCGGCGGGTTTTTATGGCGGATAAGTGGCCGTTTAAAAGGTTTAACCTCCGTTATTGATAAATTAGGCCAAGGAGATTGGCAGCAAAAAATATCGGTGCAGGGATCAGCTGAACTCATTGAGCTAGGTAACAAATTGCAGTGGGTGCAAGCGCAATTGCATATGCTAGAGCAGCAAAAAGATACGTTTTTACGCCATGTTACTCACGAACTAAAAACACCCTTGGCCTCTATGGTGGAGGGGACTGAATTATTAGCCGATGAAATTGTTGGGCCGATTAATAATGAGCAAAAAGCAGTGCTTGGGTTAATTAGTCAATCTATGGTGCGATTACGCACTATGATAGACAGTTTATTAAGTTATAACGCGATCCGAACCAGTAAAGATAATGTGAGTGAAGTGGAATTTAACCAGCTCATAAAAAAGGTAAATAATCATTTTGAACATAGGTTAAATGCACGAGAGCAGTCGCTTATTTGGCACAATCGCTTACCGACAGTTGCACTTAATTTACCGCGAGAATTAATTGAAATGATTTTAATTCAGTTAATCTCTAATGGTTTAAAGTTTTCCCAGTCAAGTCAGGCAGTGTCGATTAGCTTAAGTTTAGAAAGTAATAGCTTAATTATACAGGTCGCTGATGAGGGCTGCGGTATTGAAGAGCATGAAAAAGAACACGTTTTTGGCGCTTTTTATCAAGGTAAACACAGTAAAGAGATTAGTCTGCAAGGCAGTGGATTAGGCCTTACCATAGTTAAAGAGTCGGTTGAACAGTTACAGGGTAAGTTAACTATTGAGCATAATGAGCCGCAAGGCTGTCGATTTAACATTGTCATCCCCTATAAAAATAAAGGAGTTAAATAATATGTCTGCGCGTTTAATGGCTATTTTATGGCTAACCAGCAGTCTCGTTTTTTTATCTGGGTGTGAATTAACCAACACTCAAAGAACAGCTAAACCTGAGTTAATAGCTCAAACTCAGCCCGATAATAAAAGCAATCAGCCCAATCCAAAGCCTCGGCCAAAACTAGATCTTATGTATCCGCCGGCAGCGCAAGTTATTGCATGGCATGCCCATCAGTGTGGTGGCTTCAAATTAACGCCTGACAATAAAACTTACTTAGGTGAGCAAGCACTTAAGGCATTTTTTAATACCGCATGCGTCAACCTTAGTCGCGACCCTGATACTGTTATGAGTCAATTACTTAAGCTAGATCAGGCGTACTATTGGCCAGATGATATAAAGCACTATTTATGGCTGCAAAAACAGCAGGTATTAATGCAAATAAATGCAAAAAAACAACAGCAAGCATTAAACGCTGAAATGCAAAAAACCTTATCGTCATTGGCTGCAATCGAACAGCAACTTTTATTACGTGAAGAAACCAAGGAGCAGTAACTATGTCAGTCACACTTCCATCAAGCGCTAAAATTTTACTCGTTGATGACGATGCCAGCTTACTGCAGTTACTGGCAATTCGAATTCAATCAAAAGGTTATGAAGTAACAACCTGTGATAGTGGCATGAACGCCTTACAACTACTCAAAAGCCAAGTATTTGATGCGGTGATCACCGATTTAAGAATGGATGAAATGGATGGAATGGCACTGCACCGACAATTGCAAAGCCGCTACCCAGCACTACCTGTAATTATGATGACGGCTCATGGTTCAATTCCTGATGCGGTAGAGGCGACTAAGCAAGGCATATTTGCCTTTATTACTAAGCCAGTTGATAAAGACGAGCTATTCGATAGCTTAGCAAAAGCTATAGAAATACATGGAGTGAATAATGATGATATTACTCCGCAAAGCAATATTGTTACTCGCAGTGGCGCTATGTTGCATTTGCTAGAGCAAGTTAAATTACTAGGTCCTACTCAGGTAAATGTACTTATCTCTGGTGCCAGTGGTACAGGTAAAGAACTGCTCGCACAGGCAATTCATCAGCATAGCCATGTAAGTGATGGCCCGTTTGTGGCTATTAACTGTGGTGCAGTCCCTGGTGAGTTATTAGAGTCGGAGTTATTTGGTCACAAAAAAGGCGCATTTACAGGGGCGGTAAAAGATCACCAAGGCCTGTTTCAGCAAGCGCAAGGAGGGACCTTATTTTTAGATGAAATTGGTGATATGCCGCTAAATTTACAAGTTAAGTTATTACGCGTGCTGCAAGAAAAAACCATTCGCCCAGTCGGTTTTCAAGAAGAGATCCCCATTAATGTGCGAATTGTTTCAGCGACCCATAAAAACCTGCCGGAAGCTATTAGCAATCAAGAGTTTAGAGAAGATTTATATTATCGCTTAAACGTAGTAAACCTCAAACTTCCTCCGCTGCGAGAGCGCCGTGAAGATATTAGCTTATTAGCTAACTTTTTTAGCGCTAATATTGCAAAACGTATGGAACAAAAAGAAAAACGTTTTGCAAACGATGCCATGCATGCACTGGTAAGGTATGATTGGCCAGGTAATATTCGTCAATTACAAAATGTGGTGGAGCAGGTGGTTGCCTTAACACCAAGTGACGTTATATCTGAACATTTAGTGCTTAGTGCGTTAAATAGCAATGAAAATAACGTTGAGCCACTTTCGCTTAACGACGCTAAAAAAGAGTTTGAGCGAGATTACGTTATCAATACCCTGAAAATGGCAGGGGGTAATGTGGCCGAAGGTGCCAAGCTTGCCAAGCGTAATCGTTCTGATTTTTATAAGCTGATTAAAAAGCATGAAATTGACGTAGATAGTTTAATTTAATTTAGTTTTAAAAAAGGAAGTGAGCATGCAGTTATTTATGGTGTATTTAGGTGGACGTATTCAAGGCTGCCACATAGAAATGCACGATGTACGTTTTGTGGTAGGCCAAAACATTGAGCAAACTTATAGCAAGCTTAAAAGTCAGTGGGTAGGCGACAAAAATAGCGTACACATGGATAGCTACATGGCGGTTAATCACATTGATGGTTATAAAGTTGAGGTAGTTGATAGTTATGTAGAGCAAAATAAGCAGCTTTATTTTGTTAACTTAGGTGCTTACAGAAACGACTCACTAGCAGAGCAACACGACTTTGCTTTGTATGTTGCCTGCAGTAGTGAAGAAGCAAAACAGCGTGCTAAAAATGATTTACTCGCAGGGCTGAGCCATCTACATAAAGATGATTTACATGATGTTGATGATTGCTTTGCTATAGATTTACTCGATAGCCAGCTTAATATTAAACTAACCCCAAGTGGTCAAGCACAAACAATTAAACCTGACTGGTTTGGTTATCATGTATTATAGCTAAAAGTTAAGTCTTTTATTCCTGCTCTTGTTGTTCACTTTTGGCGGCCATTTTAAAAGCTACTATTACTAAGCCAAACATAGCAAATGGGATTGCAGCTAACAAATACTCAACCAAATGGCTGTCTTGAAAATTAGCCTGCAGCAAGAAATGCCCTGCAACACACATAATAATAACCACCAAAAGGATGGGTAGTAATATAAGTTCTTTTTTTGCTGAGTGGTTTTTCATTTGTTGTTTAGGTATTAAAAAATAATGCGTCATTGTAATGAGCTTAATAAAGCTTGGCAAACAACACAGATTTTTTAATGACTATTAGGTATGATTAACATCAAAGAAAAGCTTAAAAGTAGTGGTTGGGAATAAAGTGCAACAGAGTTTAAAGCAAGTTTACCTAGTGGGTGGAGCAGTGCGAGATAAACTGCTAAACATACAATCAAAAGATAATGACTATGTTGTTATTGGTGAAACGCCAGAGACAATGGAAGCGCTCGGATTTTTACCCATTGGCAGCGATTTTCCGGTTTACTTACACCCAAACACTAAAGAAGAATATGCACTAGGGCGCACTGAGCGTAAAAGTGGTAAAGGTTATACCGGCTTTGTGGTGGATGCCAGCCCAAACGTAACTCTTGAAGAAGATTTAGCACGCCGAGATTTAACCATTAACTCTATGGCATTAGACGAAAACGGCACTATTATTGACCCTTTTAATGGTCAAGATGATTTAAAAAATAAAATACTGCGCCACACCACCCACGCATTTGTAGAAGACCCTGTTCGGGTATTACGTATTGCTCGCTTTTTAGCCCGGTATGGTAGTGACTGGTCTATTCATCCAAGTACTACTGCATTAATGCATGAGCTTAAAAATAAAGGCGAGTTGGAACATCTAGTACCAGAGCGAGTCTGGCTTGAAACAGAAAAAGCGCTTGGCGAAAAACACCCTGAGCTTTATTTCCAAGCATTAGATGGGTTAGGTATTTTTCCTGAAATAGAGCAGATGAAAAACACCCCGCAGCCGGCAAATCATCATCCCGAGGGCGATGTGTTTGTCCATACCATGCTAGTCCTTAGACGAGCAGCCGATTTAGGCTTTAACCTAGAAACGCGGTTTGCCGCCTTAACCCATGATTTTGGTAAAGCACTAAGCTATAAAAAACGCGGTAATTTACGCGGCCATGAACGTGAAGGGGTTGCTGTAGTTGAGGCGTTTTGTGAACGTTTAAAAGTGCCTAATCGCTTTCGTGATATAGGCGTGCTTACCAGTGATAACCATACACTTTGCCACACGCTTGAACAGTTAAGACCGCAAACTATTCATAAATTAATCGTCACTAATTTAAATGCGCTAGTGCATCCAGAGCGTTTTATTGCTTTTACTCAAGCGTGCCAGTGTGATGCACAAGGAAGAGGCGAAACGCTGGTGGATAAGCCCTATCCACAAGCCGCTAAATTACGTGCTATTCACAATGAACTACAAAAAATGGATAAAAAACAGATAGTGCAAGACGCGCTTAAAAGCGGCAAAAAGGGCCCCGAAATAGGCGAAACGGTCAAACAGGCAGAAATAGACTGCATTAAAGCGTTTTTAAACACTAACACTCCCAAGGTCACTTAAACTGATTGTAATATTGCATTAAGTCATTTTTAAACGTCCTTGCTATAACTAGGACGTTTCAGTCTTTTTTGCTCGTCACTTTTACCAAATAGCGATACAATTGAGTTTGCTTATCATTCTTAATAGTGAAAGCTGCATATCCATAATTGTATTTATCTTAAAAGGAGTTAATTTAATGACACCAGAACAAATTAACGCAAAATTAGCGATAAGCGAAGCTGAAAAAAAACGAGTTCTTGAAGATGAGTTTGAAAAACACTCATCTAAACCCTTTGATATTTTTAAGGGATTATTTGGCAGTTTTGCTTATATCGCATTTGTTTCATTTATGTTCCCAGACGTATTAGCTCAGCCTAGTTTTTATCTGTTGTTACTACTTATCTTAACTATAAAAGTTGAGGCGCAAGCAAAGGTGCAGCAAGCGCATAAGCGTATGGATACTTTGTATCGCTTGTTAAAAAAAGAGGCATAACTTCTAGGGAACCTTTAGTTATTAAGTGGCAAGCTCACAGTAAATACCACCCCATTACCTTGCTCATTATTGTGCGCCGTTACTGTGCCTTTGTGGTAATCGCATACAAGTCTTACAATATAAAGCCCTAAGCCTAAATGCGGTTGTTGCTGCATTTGTTGGCTGCGCACCGATACCATAGAATCAAAAATATGTTCAGTAAGTCCCTCAGGCAATAAAGTACCTGTATTACTTACCGTTAATGTTGCTTTGCTTTCATTTTGCTTAAGGCTGACTTCAATTGCAGTGTTAGCTTCACTAAATTCCAAGGCATTATTAATCAGCTTATCGAGCAGTTGCGCTATAAATTCAGGAGCACCTTGCATCAATAGTGTGCTTTGGCAAATGTTGAGTGTAAATAACTGGTTAGGATAAGTAAGTTGGTAGCCCTGCATACAGCCACTAATTACTTTTTGTAAATCAAACTGCTCTGGCTCATTGCTTTGAATACTTTGCTCAAGGCGGGTTGCCTCGCTCATGGTGGTAATTATTTTTCCTAAGCGCTCAACCCCTTCGCTGGCACGTTCAAGGTATTTTTGACTCAGTTCACTTTGCTGCAAGCTTTGTAAGTTTTCAAGAGATGAACGGACAACCGCAACCGGTGTGCGCAGCTCGTGAGATAAGCGCGACGACATATTTTCTAAATAATCGGTATAGCCACCAAGTCGGCTCACTATATTTGAAAAGCTACGCGACAGGTCGCCAATTTCGTCATTGGCATCGCTGTAATTTATATGGCCTGTTACTCGTCCTTGCGCATCAATGGCTTGCTCTGCTGTATCTCGTAGTCGCCTAATACGGCTCGATATACGCGAAGCAAAAAAGAACAAAGTGACTGTGCCAATTAACATGACCGCTAAAATCACATTAAATAGTTTTTCCAGCGATTTATTACGCAGTGTACGCACGCCATTGGTGGTTTCTTCAGCTATAACTGCCCCAATAACCTTATCCTCGATCCATATAGGATACGCAGCCGATAATATTACCGCTTTGTTATCGGGAGTGAGTCGCCAAGACGAGGCCGGTTGGCCTTTGAGTGCTTTGGCTAAATGAGCGCCTTGCATTGAAGCTACATCGTGTAAGGTATCTATAAATTCATCTTCAGGACGCGTTAAAATTTTATAATACAAAGGATGTAAATAGGCTTGTTCAAAGCGCTGCCACGCAGTTTTTGGCGCTTGATTTTTTAGCCCATCGGCCCATACGCCATCGGCATTTTGAATACTGCCCGATTGCGCTAATACACGGTGATGATTATCGACCACCCATATGCGACTGCCGCTGTGTCCCATGCCTTTTAATATACGGTTTATTTCAGGGGAGGGTACCAGTACCGAGCCTAAATCATTTGGGTTATTTAAGTTCGATGTAGACATAATACTAGGGGGCTGGTTTGGTTGTTTACTATCAACATCGGCAATGGCAAATCCCAGTTTATTGCCAAGCATACTCAAAGGAAAGCGCAGCTCAAGGTTGTAACCTGTTTCAGTTTGTTTAAAGAAACCCTGAATTTTAGTAAAAGGCATTTTACTGTTGGCATCAAATGCGTTGACCCAGCCATCTTGGCGCGGAGCAATAACATAAGTATTAAATTGCCCATCGGGGTTTTTTAGGCCAACTTTTACGTAATCGTTATTGGTAATGCTGAGGCTGTTTTTGGCACGGTATACTAAAGCATCGTCAGTGACTTTAAATACTGCATATAAGTAATTATCAAACTTACCTACCATGTGGCTAAATGATAAGTTGCTTAGCTGATGGTTATCATCGGCTGTTTGTAAGTAGCGTTTGTCATAAAGCCAAAATAGCGATTGGTAAGCGTCCCAGTCGCTGAGTTTACCATCGAGCTGAATTGGGCTTTTTAAATTATAAGCATAGAGATCGCGGCCTTTTACAACTTGGTCTAAAAAGTTGGTTTGTTCGTCAAATAAAGCGGGACGTTCGTGCAGGGCCGTGGCTAGTGCACGTGTAGTGCCTACGAGCGTTTTTTCTTGGCCTTGGCGTAAAAACTTTTCCATTTCCCATACGTACTCGTAGCCTAACCATGGCAACAAAAACAAAAAGCATGAAAGTAGAATAAATTTACTGCGTAGGCCAAATCTCAGCATGTGGGTTGCTCCCACCTGTAGCCCATGCCATACACGGTATCAATGCAGTCAAACTGGCTATCGAGTGCTATAAACTTTTTACGAATGCGTTTTACATGAGAGGTAATGGTACTGTCGTCTACATAAATTTTAGCATCGCTCATTAACTCATTACGGCTTTTAACGTGGCCAGGTCGTTGGGCGAGTGAATGCAGCATCCAAAACTCAGTTACGGTTAAATCAACCAACTGTTGCTGCCAAAGCACCTGCATGCGTTGCGTGTCGAGTGTTAGTTGACCGCGAATTATTAATGCGTTGGCATCGGCGGGTTGCTCTAATGCTTCCATGCGGCGAAATAGCGCACCAATACGCGCGGCTAAATGCGCTAAGCTAATATCTTTGGTTAAGTAGTCATCGGCGCCCATGCGCAGGCCGCATACGGTGTCTATTTCGCTGTCGCGAGCGGTTAAAAAAATAATTGGTAAGGTTTTAGAAAGTGAACGCAGTGTTTGGCATAGTAAAAAGCCGCCATCTATTTCATGGCCTAAGCCAATATCAACAATGGCTAAATCGGGGAGTGCTTCTTTAAAAGCGACTTCTGCTTGAGGGCGGTTTTCATAACCACTTACCTGATAGCCTTGAGCGCTCAGCATTTCTATGTAGTTTTCGCGAATGGCAGTTTCATCTTCAACGATAGCTATTTTTTTCATTTTTTAATTACTCATATTGACTTAGGCGCACTATAGCGAAGTTTTTGCGCTAAGTACGGTTAAAAACACAATTGCCATTTTTTTGCCACAATTGCTCAGCAGTTTGCCATTTTTACTCCCCTTTGTTGCCACTTCATGGTGTTTTAATACAGCTATTGAAATTACCAATACAACGCAAGTGCCAACCAATAGCTTGCCAACCATTATTAATAGTAAGGAATAGACCATGAAGAAAACATTAATCGCACTCACACTTGTTAGCACTTTTTGTACGCCAGTATTTGCTGCGGATACCCCATCAAAAGAAGCAAAAAAAGAAACAATAGTTGGCCTGAGCACCGGTGCCATTATTGGTGGCGTGGTTGGTGGGCCAATTGGCGCGTTTGTAGGCGCATTTGCTGGTGGTTTGATTGGCGATGCCAAGGTGGCTGAGCAAACCATTGCTGAGCAGCAGCAAGCTTTAACTGTAATGGCAGAGAAAACCAACGACTACCAGCACGTACTTAATCATAACAGTCACCTAGAGGCGCAACTTGAACTACTGGCGCAACAAAATGAGCAATTAACTCAATCGCAGCTTAATAATTTATTGGCGATGACGGTGCAATTTAAAACAGGCTCTAGCGATATTGCTCCACATTTTGCCAAGCAGCTTGATCAATTGGTAGCGTTATTAAAAAGCCAACCGCAACTCGCACTCGATTTAAGTGGCTTTGCCGATCAGCGTGGTGAAGAGCAAGCAAACTTATTACTTTCAAAAGCCAGAGTAAACGCCGTACAAAGTTACTTAATTAAACAAGGTGTAAGCCATATACGTTTAAGCGCACAAGCATTTGGCGAGCAACAAAGCATAGCAAATAGTAACACCCTTGAAGATAACTTTTTTGACAGGCGCGTTACTCTCACTACCCGTGCGCTTAATCAAACGACTGATCAAACAGCAAGCAATTAATCGCAAGGCGTTCGATGGAGTGATTTATGTTGAGTAAACCCACCAAAGTGCTTACCAAGGTAAGCCTTTTTATTTTTATTATTATCGTGCTTTTGGCCAGCTTTAAAAGCCATGCACAGTCGCCAAAACTATCCTTGTTTGATAGCCAAGGAGTGGCGGTTAACCCTGGGGTTATTTTAAAAAGCGATGCAAAAATGACCCTAACAGGGCTAATTAATCATGTTGTAGTAACGCAGCACTACATAAATGAAAATCCTTTTGCCGTAAATGCACGTTATGTATTTCCTTTACCCGATGAAAGCGCCGTGCAAGCAATGACTATGCGCATTGGCGAGCGAGTTATCAAAGGTAAAATAACAAAAAAACGCCAAGCTGAAAAACAGTACCAAGCTGCCAAAAAAGCAGGCAAACAAGCTTCATTGTTGCGACAGCAACGTGCAAATATGTTTATTACAAATGTGGCAAATGTAGGGCCAGGAGAAGAAATAGTTATAACGCTTGAGTATCAAGAGATTATTGATTACCAACACGGAATCTTTGCGATTCATTTTCCAACTACAATTACGCCACGCTATCATGCAATAACAGGGGAAGTTAACGATGATCAAGATAAGCATGCGATAAAAAACGCTAATGCACCTTCGTTCACTCCACAGGGTTGGTTAAGCCCTGTTTACACAAAACAAACCAATGAGGCGGCAAATGCCAGTGATTTAAGCTTAACAATTAACATGGATATAGGCTTAGAATTGGTTGATATAAACGCTAAGTACCATCAAGTTAATATTGAAAACCCTGCATTTGGGCAATACAGCATTGTGCTAAAACAACAGCAAGCCATAAATAGAGACTTTGTACTTGAGTTTAAGCCACTTCAAATAGCGCAAGCGCAAGCTGCACTTTTTACTCAGCAAGCACAAAATGGTGAGCAGTATGCGTTAGCAATGTTAATGCCGCCAAGCGATAGTTTTACTCAATCTCAGCGTTTACCGCGTGAAATGGTGTTTGTAGTTGATACTTCGGGATCTATGCATGGGCAGTCTATTGAACAAGCTAAAAAAGCGCTGTTTTACGCATTATCATTATTAGATAGTGATGATAGCTTCAATATTGTCAGTTTTAATAATGAGGTTGCAGCCATGAGTGAGACCCCATTAATTGCCAGTGACTTCAATTTACGTCGCGCAGAGCGTTTTATTTATAATTTACAAGCCGATGGCGGAACTGAAATAAAAGGCGCACTTGATGTAGTACTCGATGGGATGCAGTTTGAAGGGTTTGTGCGCCAAGTTGTATTTTTAACCGATGGTAGCGTAAGTAACGAAGATCAGTTATTTAAACATATTGCGCATACCTTAGGTGATAGCCGTTTATTTACCGTGGGCATTGGTAGCGCACCTAACCGTTATTTTATGCGTCGTGCCGCTGATATAGGTAAGGGAACTTACACCTTTATAAGCAGTGCTCATGATGTGCAGCCGAAAATGCAGCAGTTGTTTGATAAACTTGCTCACCCGGCGATGACTAATTTAGCGTTAACAAATACAAATGGAGACAGCTTAGATTTTTGGCCCTCACCTTTGCCCGACCTATATTTTGCTGAGCCCATTATGGTGGCTATTAAATTAGACAATACCGATGCAATTACTTTTACTGGGCAAACGGCGCATGGGGAGTTTAAGGTTAAGCTTAATCCGCAAGCAAGTTCAAAAGCTACAGGAATTGATAAGCTTTGGGCACGTCAAAAAATAAAGTCGTTATTGTTATACAACCAACAAAGTGTTGTAAAACAGCAAGTGCAGCAGCTCGCGCTTGAGCATCAATTACTTAGCCCATTTACTGCGTTTATTGCCATAGAAGAGACCACTATTAAAGAAGTTGCTAAACAAAGCACACAAGTGGCTAATACTATGCCACAAGGAATGACCATGCGCTTGCCGCAAACAGATGGGCAAAGCAAAATGCATATTGTGTTTGGAGCATTACTACTTCTAGGTGGTCTGTTGTTAGTAAGGCGCTGTAAATGAAAAAGTGGCTAAGCATAGGTTTACTTGCCTTTGGGCTGAGCTTGTTTGGCCATGGTGTATACATGCAGTCAAAGGCATGGCTTGCACAAGTGTTAATAGAGCAAGCTTGGCAAAGAGCCCTTAAATCGCCCAATAAAAAAATTAAGCCGTGGTTTTATGCTGATAGCTACCCGGTGGCACAAATAATATGGCCAAAGCATAATAAACGACTAACCGTGCTTGATGGTGCAAGTGGTAGAAACTTAGCGTTTGCGCCGAGCCACTTTTTACCAGCAGGGGATTTAGGTGGGGCTGATTTTGGTAACTCGCAAGGAGCACTTATTGCCGGCCACAACGATACCCACTTTGCGTTTTTAAAAAACGCTAAAGTGGGGGAGCAATTTTCTCTACAACTTAAAAATGGCCAAGTGCAGCATTATTCAGTAACACATGTTGAGGTAATTAATCAGTACAACACCGATTTTTTGCAGCAATCAGGGCTGTATTTATTAACCTGTTACCCTTTTGATTCACTGGCCTCGGGTACCGATTTAAGATGGTTAGTGTCGGCAGAAATATCCTCACCCGAAGTTGAGTTAGGAATATCGACCACTAGTTCTTGATGGCGTTGGCTAATCATTACGCCTATAAACACCACAAATATGCTGATCCACTGCCCAAGAGTTAGTACTTCGTTGAGGATAATGGCTGACAAAATTAAAGTGAAAATAGGGATTAAATTAGAGTAAGCCGCGGCGGTTAATACCGACACTTTACTAATCGCATAGTTGTACATGCCGTACCCACCCAAAGTAACACAAGAGCCTAAGTACAATATGCTCATTAGTGCGGTTAAATCGTGTTGGTTTTCACTGGGTAGGTCAATAAACAGTAAAAACGGAGCAAAAAACAAACTACCACTCACGCCTTGCAGAGCAATCAATGTGAGCGGGGAGTAGCGGTTAGCTAAATGTTTTATACACACGGTATAAAATGCCGCGCACACCATGGCCATTAATTCTAAAAAATTTCCCAGTAATGGGTTTGGGGCTTGGCTTGAACTCGGTGAGAGCAAGGTCAGTAAAATACTGCCGCCAATACACAGTGTAAAACCCACCACAATAGCTTTACTAATATGCTCTTTGAGCATGAAAAATGCTAAAAATGCCACAATAATAGGTAAACAAGAAACAATCACCCCCGCCTGAGACGCTGAAGTGTACTCCATTGCGTGGCCTTCAAATAAAAAGTACAAGCAAGGCTCTGCCAGCGACATGCCTAATAAGTACTTCCAATCGCCTTTTAAATATTCAAAGCGAATTACGTAACGCCATAAACATAACGAAATTAGTAAAGTGGTGAGCATACGTAAAAATATCACCAAAGCTGGATCATAAATCGCAATCGCGTATTTAAGTGCAATAAAGGAGCTACCCCACAAAAAGGTGGCAATAATTAAGCATAAACTGGCAGGCATAAGGTGTAATTTAATCGGTTGAATATAGTGCGATCCTAGCATGCAGAAGGGGTGATTGAATATTTTTTACTTGTTCAAAAATACCGAACTGGTATAAATAAATTCATCATTTATTGCGCTAAGTAAAAAACATGCAAAGGGATCAGATCGTAGTTGTAAAGCTAGGTACAAGTGTACTCACTGGCGGTACCGATAAGTTAGACAAAGCACATATGGTGGAACTGGTTCGCCAATGCTGTGAGCTAAAAAAGCAAGGTCATCACGTTATTTTAGTATCAAGCGGTGCGGTTGCTGCAGGTCGCGAACAGCTATTAAAACCCTGTGGGCGCACATTAATAGACAAACAAATGTTGGCCGCCATTGGACAGGGGCAGCTCATTCATATTTGGCAAAGCTTATTTGCGTTGTATGGCATTAACGTCGGGCAAATGCTACTAACGCGCGCGGATGTTGACGACAGAGAGCGCTATTTAAATGCCCGCGATACCCTCAATGCCTTATTAAATTATGATGTAGTGCCGATCATTAATGAAAACGACGCAGTTGCGACCAGTGAAATTAAAGTAGGTGACAACGATAACTTGTCGGCATTGGTGGCTATTTTAGCCAATGCCGACAAATTACTGCTACTGACCGACCAACAAGGGTTATTTACCAGCGATCCGCGCACCGACATTAACGCCACCTTGATTGACGAAGTTACCCATATTAATGATGAGTTACGCCAACTTGCGGGTGGCAGCGGTACAAACCTAGGCACAGGGGGCATGGCAACCAAGCTACAGGCCGCAGATATTGCCAGAAGAGCTGGGGTTGAGGTGATTATTGCCAAAGGCGCTGATGAAAATGTGATTTTAAAATGCATGAGCGAGCAACTGCCTGGCACCCGTTTTTTAAAACTTACCGCCCCTAAAGATGGCCGAAAAAAATGGTTATTGGCAGGGCCTAAAAGTAGCGGCCAAATTTTAATTGATGCCGGTGCGGTGCATGCATTGCAATCTAAGGGCGCTAGTTTACTTGCTAAAGGCATTACGCGTGCTATTGGTGAATTTGAACGTGGAGATTTAATTAACTTAATTGATGTAAACGAGCAAATTATTGCACGCGGGTTAACTCGCTTTAGCCATCTTGAAATCGATAAAATAAAAGGCGCACACTCTAATCAAATCAGCCATTTACTTGATTACGATAGCGGCGTGGAAGTGCTACACAGAGATGATATGGTGGTGTTGTAATTAAGCACTTTTTTAACGATATAGCGCAACGTATAATCCGCTTATAGTGTTGCGCTTTTTTGTGTTAAAATCTTGCACCTTAAATTTGTTGTAAAGAGTATTGAAGATGAAATTAGTTCGCTGGGTTTTAGGTTGTATCATCTTATTTTTTAATTTTGTTTTTACGCCGCGTAGCAAAAAACGTGATCCGCAAGAGCAAACTAAGCTTGATCAGCAAACCGCACAATTTAAGCTCTATCAATTCAAAGCATGCCCTTTTTGTGTAAAAGTGCGCCGTTCAATTAAGCGTGAAGGCTTAAAAATTGAAACACGCGATGCAAAAAATGATGAGCAATACCGCCAAGAGCTATTAGAGCAAGGCGGAAAAGTTAAAGTACCTTGTTTACGTATTGAGCAAGATGGCCAAGTAAAATGGCTTTATGAATCAAACGATATTATTGCTTACTTAAACAAAGTAGCCGCTTAAAATATTTATTGGTATTTCATACCATCTCACTTATTAAAAGAGACATTACCATGACAATTCGTACCCGTGTTGCTCCGTCGCCAACTGGTGACCCGCATCTTGGCACCGCTTACATTGCCTTATTTAACTACTGTTTTGCTAAACAGCAAGGCGGTGAATTTGTACTTCGTATTGAAGATACTGACCAAGTTCGCAGCACACCTGAATCTGAACAAGCCATCATGGATAGCTTACGCTGGTTAGGCCTTGAATGGGATCATGGTCCTGATGTAGGTGGTGAGTTTGGTCCATACCGTCAATCTGAGCGCAGTGATTTATATAAAAAATACGCTCATCAGTTAGTTGAAGACGGCAAAGCATTCTACTGTTTCGCAACCAGCGAAGAACTGGACCAAATGCGTGAAGAACAAATGGCCGAAGGTCTGCGTCCTAAATACGATGGTCGTGGCTTAAACCATACAGAAGACGAAATTAAAGCAAACTTAGCAGCGGGTAAACCTTACGTTATTCGTATGAAAATCCCAAGTGAAGGTACCTTTAAGTTTAACGATTACCTACGCGACGAAATTGAGATCCCGTGGGAAAACGTAGACATGCAAGTGCTATTAAAAGCGGATGGTTTTCCAACGTACTTTTTAGCTAACGTGGTGGATGATCACCATATGCAAATTAGCCACATTTTCCGTGGTGAAGAGTGGATAAACTCAGCGCCTAAGCTATTAAAACTGTATGAAGATTTTGGTTGGGAAGCACCGGTACTAGGTCACTTACCATTATTGCGTAATCCAGATAAATCAAAACTGTCTAAGCGTAAAAACCCAACGTCTATTAATTACTACAAAGAAATGGGTTACTTACCAGAAGCGGTACTAAACTACTTAGGCCGTATGGGTTGGTCAATGCCTGATGAGCGTGAAAAGTTCACCCTTAATGAAATGATTGAACATTTTGACATGAAGCGTGTATCGCTTGGTGGCCCAGTATTCGACGTAGACAAGTTAAGCTGGTTAAACGGTATGTGGATCCGCGAAAACTTAACTGATGCAGAGCTAATGCAGCGTTTTGTTGACTGGAAATTTAATGGCGACATGCTGGCTAAAGTATTACCAGAAGCTAAAACGCGTATAAATACGCTCTCTGACATGGTTGATTTAGCAGGGCACTTTGTAGGGGGCATCCCGACTTACGACCCAGCGCTATTAACCGCAGGTAAAGCTGACGAAGATGTTATTCGCCAAGCGCTGCAGTTTTTTGTATGGCAGCTAGAAGGCTTACGTAGCTTTGAAAAACCAGCTATTTTTGCAATTGCAAAAGAAGTAGCCACCTTCCACGAGCTTAAAATTAAAGACTTCTTAGAGCCTATATTTGTGGCTATTACCGGCAAAACATCATCAACTTCGGTATTAGATGCAATGGAGATTTTAGGATCAGATCTATCGCGTGCACGTTTACGTGTTGCGCTTGCCCATTTAGGTATTTCTAAAAAGCAGGCTAAAAAGATAGAACGCGCATACCGTGATTATCCAAGTGCGTAATCGCGTATACAGATTCAAAAGCCGCTTAATTTAAGCGGCTTTTTTGTGCCTGTAATTCTAAGATGGAGTTGCCAGCATAGGGTAAGTAAATAAGAAAAAATGAAACACGTTAACGAGCCAATGACATAAAATGGCCCATTCTAATCGGCTTGTTTTATAGTAAATATAGCCATAACCAAAACCTGCTACGGCCGCCACGAGCATATAATGAGTACCCGCTGAAAAGTGTGCCAGTGAAAATACACAAGTACTGATCACCGGTGCCAGTAATGCAAACCTGCCCGGGGTTATTAGTTTTGAAAGCTTAGTTTGTATTATTCCTCTAAATAATGCCTCTTCTGCAACGCAGGTAAAAAGTAGGTTGATGGCTATAAATAGCAACCAAAATTCAGGTACTTTTGGCGCAAATTCAACAAGGTTTAACGTTAAAGCAGTTATAAGCGCCGCTAAAATGGTGATAATTATGATTAAAGCAGGGTAGCCGATAGTTATTGGCTTTGCCGTTTTGTTTTTTGCAAAAAAATAAGCGCTCAGCATTAAACCCGCTAATGCTTTATCGAAATTAGCATACAGGGTAAATGCAATTGCGTTACTGGTGACTTGTTCATTAACAACAATTGGCAGGTTATTAAACCCCGCAAACCAATGTAAGGCTAACCCGAGGGAGGCTGTTAAAAATAAAGACGTTAGAACATTCCGTTTTAACGCTGAGGTTGCCAATAGCGTAAAGTGAAACAACCCCACATAAACAGCTATAACAGCAACCGCGTTTAAATTTATATACTCTTGATAATAGGCAGTAATAACACTTAGCAGCAATAAGTATTGCCATAATGGTTGGCGAAATACAGTGAGTTTACACTGTGGGAAAACACATAAAATAGCGGCAGCTAAAAAGTAAAAAGTCATTGGCAAATACAGCTTGTTGTTTGATAGAGGAAATGAGAGAAAACGAATTACATAGCGTTATAGTCTCAATTAGATAATTTTGAGCTATTAATAATTATAGGCTTGTCCGGTACAAATAACGGCTAAATCACAATTGTAGCGAGATACTGATTGGCATTGATCCAGTGTAAATGCATTGCCACCTAAATAAAGCACATCGTTTTTAAGGGATTCTATAGCTTGTGATTTCAAACGGTTATAGGTAATTGAGGATGTTCGCGTATTATCTGATTCATCGCAGCTTTCGCCTTTTATTCCACCAAGGGGGCTTGCACCTCTATCGAGAGCGTCCTGAATACTGTAAAACTGCTCTAGGCCACGTTTTTTAATGTGGCTTGAAACGTGTTCTGATAAAACGTCGTCGTCGATATTGGTTGTGTAAGTAACGTTATTACAGCCAGTTAAAAATGAAACCGCACATATTAATAAAGAAAAATACTTCATTAGTTAATCCCTTAAACTCGTATTTGCCTAATTTACTTAGTAAATTAGCGAGTTGCAAATTATCATTTTTCGTCTTTATTAAACAGATTCGACCTCTCAAGATTTTTTTTCTGGTAGTATAGCTAGGTTATAAGCAGTTTAAGCAGTGAACACACTATGTTAAGTCCTTACTATCAGCAGCATGCTGATTATGTTTCAATTTCTCGTGAGCAAGGTTGTCGCTTTGCTAAATGTGTAGCCGACGACTACAACCCGCTTCATGATAAAGACGCTAAAAAGTTTTGCGCACCAGGAGACTTACTTTTTTCTCTAGTGTTAGACCGCTATGGCATTAGTGAGCGAATGGAGTTTACCTTTGCCGGTATGGTTGATGAAAATACCAAGCTAAATTTTCCAGAACAACCTGGAGAAGAGTTTGATGTAAACCATGGCGAAAAAGTAATTTTAAAGGTTAAACGCGACGGTAAAACCAGTAAATGCCCAACACTTACAAACAGTTTAATAAAAAATTATGTTGAGTTCTCAGGTGCTGCGTTCCCGCATGTAATTATTCCTTTAATGGGCAAGCAAGAGGTAATGATAAATCCTGCGCGGCCTATGATTATTTATGAATCAATGATCATTAACCTTAATAACATTGATATTAAATCACCGACCCTTGAGTTTGCAGAGCCAAGCTTTGAATACGCTGGTAAACGCGGCAAAATAACCTTGCGCTTTAATTTATTAGAAAACGGCGAAAAGGTGGGTTTTGGTGAAAAACACATGGTGGTATCGGGTATTCGTGAATACTGTCAAAGCACCGTAGATGATTTAATTGCATTTTATAATGAGCGTAAAGCCACATTAAAACCGGCTTAAACACTTCATTTTACTTAGGCGCTATTTAGCGCCTTTTTTATTACTTAAGCTCAGGTATAATAGCGTTCTTTGTTATTTTAAAGCCAAGCTTATGTCTGCCACATCGTTCTCATCACTAGCCCTAGACCCGTTACTATTAACGGCAATAGAGCAAAATAATTACACCACACCAACCGCTATTCAGATTAAAACTATTCCGCCGATTTTAGCGGGCAATGATGTAATGGGCAGTGCGCAAACCGGCACAGGTAAAACAGCCGCTTTTGTTTTGCCGCTATTACATAAGCTTTTAAATACCGCTAAAAAAGACGAACCAGGCATTGCCCGTGTGGTTATTTTAACGCCCACTAGGGAGCTTGCTCAGCAAGTATTTGCAAGCTTTGAAAAATACGCACAAGGTACAGATATAAAAGGTGCACTTGCCTATGGTGGCGCAAGCATTGGCCCACAAATCAAAGCACTTAAAACAGCGCAAGTAATAGTGGCAACGCCAGGGCGCTTACTTGATCATATAGTGAAGGGCAGTGTGGTGCTTTCAAGTGTTGATTCGTTAGTATTTGATGAAGCCGACCGTATGCTTGATATGGGTTTTATTGACGAAATTAGACGAATACTGCGTCACATCCCAGGCGATCGTCAAACCTTACTGTTTTCCGCCACCTTTGATGACAGTGTATTTGAGCTGAGTAAAAAATTGCTCAAAGACCCTGAGCTTATTGAAGTCGATAAGCGCAACTCTGCTGCTGTAGAGGTTGAACAAGTTATTTACGCAGTAGATGAAGACAGAAAGCGCGAACTGGTATCGCACATGATTGGCATGAAAAATTGGCGCCAAGTGCTCATTTTCACCCGCACAAAACAAATGGCCGATAAGCTTGCCAAAGAAATGTGTAAAGATGGTTTAAAAACCGAATCTATTCATGGTGATAAATCGCAAGGTGCTCGCGACCGTGCTCTTCATAACTTCAAAGAAGGCAGTACGCGTGTTCTAGTGGCGACTGATGTAGCCGCGCGCGGTTTAGACATACCGGCACTTAAATACGTAATTAACTTTGAATTACCATACATAGCTGAAGATTATGTGCATCGTATTGGCCGTACAGGAAGAGCTGGCGAGCAAGGTTTAGCGATGTCATTAGTGAGCTTAGATGAGCAATGGCTACTTGAAGAAATTGAAGTACTGCTTGATACCCGCTTAACACCACAATGGCTTGAAGGCTACGAGCCCGACTTAAATAAGCCGCCTAAAGATAACCGCAAAAATACCAACAAAGCGCGTAAAGATCGCGATAAAAAACGTATTACAGGGCAAAGAGCGCCAAATAGAAGACGTAAATAAAAGCGTTCAGTTTTTAGCTATCAGTTGTCAGTTGTCAGTAAAAAAGAGCCCAACACGGCGTTAAATTTAGCGCCGTGGTTTGCTGCATCTTCTTAATTCACTACCTCTCCCTGTTAGTTCTTTTTAGCACACAGCTTAAGTGTTAAGTCATTGTATTGTTTACATGTAATCAATAAAGTGTAATTATTTTGTCGAGAATGAAATCAGGTGATTAAAACGTAAAATATAAAAAAGGAAGTAGAATTGGATTATCTCAATTGGTTGAAAAAGGAATACGCTGAGCTAGGTAATGTGTCAGACGAAACTATTAATGCTCATATAAACTCAGCAAAAATGGACTCTCAGCTATTTAGGGAGTTTATCAAAGTCTTAGGATTTTTAATTTTTGTGGTTCCATTCAATTTGTATCTGTCTATTTCAGAGATAGTCACGTTTAATAGTGCTTACTATTGGCTTATTGTGATCTTTTCGAGTTTTATTGGGGTTTTTGTTGCATTGTATTGCGAACAAACCTTAATTAAGAAACAGCTAAAAAAAACAATCCGCGATAAACACAGTAATAAAATATAAATTTAAAAAGAAATTGACCGGCGAATTACATTATAAAAATAAAAAGGCAAGCCATATAGGTGTAGTAGCTCATATCTGATCTTACAGCTGAGGAGAATTAGTTTAGACTTCACCTGACAAGCAGCTATGAGCGAGAAGCGGTCATTGATATTGGCTAAATATCGTCGTTAATTGATTTGTTAAACTGTTCTTTGCGCATATATTCATGAAAATGAGCGATGCGCGCATATTGTTCTATTTAACTTTTCTTTAAAGTTTTAGAAAACTTAGTGATAGTAATACCTTAGGTTATTTGTTAAAACTATATAATGTAGAAAAATGAGCGTGGAGTCGGCAGAAATATGCGCGATGAGCGCACTATTAAATTGTTATGCATCAAAAGGAATTTGAGATTGGAGTATTTTTTAAAAAAGCACGGAGATAAGTCATTCGGCCTATTTATGGTCATCTCGATAGTTCCCCTGCTAATGTACGAAACAGTATTAAATTCGTCATTCGTATGGGCGTTTAAGTATTTGTCAGTTCCTATCGTTATTATTTGCTTCTACGTTTACTTTAAAAGAATTCCAAACCTACGCCGCGAATCTGGAGAATTGAAAGGAATTACACTAACGACTGTTGTTGCTGCAATGCTCCTCCTTATGAGTGGAGGCTTTGTTCTAGGGTTCAATAATTTCATTGGTCCCCAATCTGATTTTCAGTTAAGCGGCTCTGTTGTAAAGCTAGACACTTATGAAAGCACCAAAGCTGGAACGAGTTACTATGTCTTCATAAAAACAGTAGATAACGGAAAAACTCTTAAACTCGATGTATCTAAGAAAAATTATACAGCGTTAAAAGTTGGAGATTTTTACTCAGAGCCATGGAAAAAGGGCTCGTTGGGGTTGTTGTATAAACGCAAGTAGATGCATAACAATCGCATTAACTCGCTCGCGGGCTCGCTGGGACAATAACACGTAGGCTCAGTCGCTTCGCTCCAATTTTAGCCTACGTGTTATTGCCCATTATGCGGGCGTTATGTTTCACGGAGGAAAATTGAATATGAGTAACATTATTGACATTACTAGCCTAGATGGTTTTAAAGCTAATCAAAATGAAAAGATAATAGATAGGGAGCTTTTTCATCCTAATCCAGAAGTTCTGAAGTTATGGAAGGCAATGGTAAAAAACACACTCAAAAAATTTCCGTCTAGTCCAGAACCTAGCGTCCCGGCACTGGATTTATCTTTCTCTGAAAATGTTTCTGTCGCAGAACAAGAAGAAATAGTTAAAAAAATTTCTATTTTTCTCGCATCGTACAAAGAAGATGTAGCAAGACAAAATTTTGAAGCTATTAAAGCGATTGCTTTACTACAAAAAGAAATAGCTGAGTATCAAGCAAGTGAAACATAACAAAAAAATCAAGTCACTCACTTCGTTCACTGGGATGCAAACACGCAGGGCGGCTTCGCCATTATGCCCTACGTGCCTGCGCCCCTTATTTAAAAGTTAGGCATTCAGGATAGTATGCAGATAAATTTTAACAATTCAGATAGCTTCGAGATTGAGTTACTAAGTAGAGGAGCTGCAAATTATATTTATGATTGTAATTTGTTAGTGTCATTAAAAACTTCTGATTCAAAGTTAACTCAAGAAGTCTGGGTTGATGGTTATGAATTTAAATGTTTCCTTGAAGATCTGGAAAAACTGCAATCTAGCTTAAATGGCGAAGCTTCAATTACCTCTGAAAGTCCAGGAGAGTTATTAATATTAGTTAAATCTGTTGATACTTCAGGGCACTTTGCATTACAAGTAGAACTAGGAAAGCAGATTTTTATCGGCCCAGAACCTTTCTGGTCAAAAGTATCAAATGCATTTCCATTAGAAACTGCATTTTTAGATGAAGTGTGCAAAGAGTTTATTACTTCCTTCGCAGATATAAAGAATGCCTAACAAGTCATTTCAGCAGGACAAAAAACAGTTGGTTTTTGCTCGTGCCTCGCTAATTCTAACCAACTATTTTATTGCCTCTGAATGAGGCGTTACCAATGACCGCCCATGGCACTCAGCCGATAGTCGGTATAGAGTGGTTTAACTTACAGTGTAAAGCAGTTATATATCGCTAACGTGGCAAATTAGATTGTTTCTGGTAAATTCATCATTTTTGTCGGATGGCGTGGCTACGCCACTTATCCGACCTACGTCAAAATGTAGGTTGGTTAAGCCGAAGGCGCCACCCAACAGGTTTTCTGACAGATCAAGTTAGTACTTATTAAAATAAACGAAGTTAACTACTTGAACTGGTTTATTTTATGTAGCTTATCATTCTGCCCGAACCCCGAACCCCGAACCCCGAACCCCGAACCCCGAACCCCGAACCCCGAACCCCGCAATTAAGCTATTAGTTTCTCCGCAAGGTTGAGTTCCATTGTTGCTTTTAATAAACGGTATAAATTAATAGACGCGTCTATTTCTTCTTTACGATTGGTTAAGCTTTCAATATTTAAACCCAGTGGCACACCTAAGTGAGCACAGCTTTTTAAAATTGAGTCGAGGTTTTCGCGACAAATACGCACTGATTCGCTTAATGTATTTTCCGAATCAAGCATGCGCCATTTAGTTGCCTCTGGCACTGAGATACCTAGCCACTGCATAAACTCTAAGGTTTTTTCACCACCACAAGGCGTAAAGGTTAATATAATCCGATTAGGTGTCAGGCCTTGTGCTTTGCATGTGCGCGCATAACTGGTTATTAAATCTATGGTTGCTTGTGCATTGTAAACGGCTTGAGAGATAAAAAACTGGCATCCTTGTGCTGTTTTTTCTATTAAGCGTTGGTGCTCGTTGCGCTTATTTGCATGGCGCTCAGCAATGGTTACGCCACCTAAAAAGAAATCTTCAGACTGCTCTGCCAGTGTTTTATAGGCATTCGGTAAGCTCAGCTTTATATCACCCGCTGATGATGGGCTGCCCACTAACACCACGTTTTTTAAATCGTAGTCATTTTTAGTTTCATCTAACCACGCTTTAAACTCACTCACACCGCGCTGAGCTACACTTTTATAAGTAATTACATCAAGATCAGATAAGCCTCGTAAGAGTTGACTGTACTCGCGCGGATCAACTGTTTGCTTAAACGCAAATGGACGCGCTTGCTCTGTACGGCTGCTTTCATCTTGAATGTCATAAATAATCACACCGTCATATTCAATTTCGTGTAAACGGCCTAATAATTTTTCGGCAATGACTTTTAATTGCGCTTTATCAGTCCCAATTTTTGGCGGTGTTGTGCCAATTAGGTAAACACCTTGGTTGGTGTCCTGTATTTTTTCTTGAAGTGATAAAGCCATAATCCCCATTCCAGCTTAATTTGTGATGATAGATTTAATATAGCAGCCATTTAGACGTCTAGATAGATTTATTTATTGAAAGTTTCTCAATTAACGTGAATTATTTTCATGATTAAACCAAGTTACCAGCAATAACTGACACAGTTGTTTACATAATTAATAGGCTTAGGGCTCTTATATTTAACTACTTTACGGCATACTTAGTTTGGTAAATGTTTTAATACAACAACAAATTTGCTCGATTTAAAAAGGGATAACAATGAAATTTAAATTACTGGCAACTAGCCTAGCGGTATCGCTGGCCTTAACAGGTTGTGCTATGCAGCAAAGTCAAAACACGCAAACAGCAGCTCAACAAGAACAAGTTAATAAAGCAGATGAGCGTGTTTTTTCACAAGATTACCTAATAGAAGAGCTAGATAACGGCCTACGTGTGATGGTAGTTAAAACCGATTACCCAGATGTAGTATCGCTACAAATACCTGTATCTGTTGGCTCGCGTAATGAAGTGGAAGCGGGTAAAACTGGTTTTGCTCACTTTTTTGAACACATGATGTTTAAAGGCTCTGAAAAGTTTCCGCAAGATGTGTATTCAGATATTTTAAAAAATTCAGGGGTTGATAACCGCGCCTACACAACTAACGATTACACTAACTACCACTTAAATTTTTCAAAACAGCATCTTGATAAAGTACTTGAGATTGAAGCTGATATTTTTCAAAACTTAAGCTACACCGAAGAGCAATTTAGAACCGAAGCGCTAACGGTTAAAGGCGAGTACTTAAAAAATAATGCCAGTCCAATTCGTAAATTATTAAGTGCGGTACGCCAAGAAGCGTTCGAAAAACATACCTATAAACACACTACAATGGGCTTTTTTGAAGACATTGAAGCTATGCCAGATCAAATGGCCTACGGTAAAGAGTTTTTTGATAAGTTTTATAAGCCTGAATATGTATCGCTTGTGATTGTTGGTGATGTTGATCCAAAAGAGACCATGGCGATGGTTAAAAAACACTGGGGTAACTGGCAAAAAGGCGACTATGTTGCTGATATTCCTAAAGAGCCAACTCAGCAAGCGCCAAAATATGTGCATGAGCAAAACGAGGGATTACCTGGCCATTGGTTACTTGTGTCGTATAAAGGCGCCGCATGGGAGCCCCAGAAAAAAGACAGAGCCGCATTAGATTTACTCTCGCAGCTTTATTTTTCGAGCAATTCAGATATTTACCAAGAGCTGGTAGTAGAAAAACAAATCGCGAGTCAAATGTTTACCTATAACCCAGAGACAAAAGATCCAGGGTTACTGCATGTATTTGTAAAAGTTGAAAATGCCGATGATTTAGCCACAGTGCGTGATGCTATAAACCGTACGTATGCCAAAGCGCGTACCGAGTTGGTTGATAGCCAAAAACTCAGCGATTTAAAGTCTAATCTTAAATACAGCTTTATAAATGGTTTAGATTCGTCGCAAGCAATTGCCTCTACACTTGCCAGCTATATGCATTTTGAGCGCGATCCTGAGGTAATTAATCAGCTGTATAAATCGGCAGACAATATCACTAGCGAAGATATTAGAGCCGTTGCAAATAAGTATTTTGTTGATAACGCCCGCACCACAATTACTATGTCGGCACTTGATAAAGCCCCTGGTTTTGAACAAGAAAGCGATTTAAATGCCTTGGTAGCTAAGTATCAGCAAGTACCGAGTAAGCCTATCTTTAAGGTGCTTGATAAAACTAATAGCTCGCCGTTAATCGATATTAACTTATTATTTAATACCGGTGCCGCTGCCGATCCGCAGGGTAAAAAAGGCGTAGCGGCTTTAACTGCCGCAATGCTGGCGCAAGGTGGCTCAACCTCAATGAGTTACAAAGATATTAAAAAGGCAATGTACCCGCTGGCGGGTAGTTTTGGTTATCAAATAGATAAAGAAATGCTGTCGTTTCAAGGGCGTATTCATAAAGATAATGCTGCTCAGTGGTATGCCTTAGTGAGTGAGCAGCTATTAAGCCCAGGCTTTAGAGAAGATGACTTTAAGCGTCTGAAAAAAGAAATGATCGATGGCATTAAATCAGGTTTAAAAGCCTCTAATGATGAAGAGTTGGGTAAAGAAGTGCTCTACAGTGTGCTTTATAAAGGCCACCCTTATGAAAGCTATAACTACGGTGATTTATCAGATTTAGAAGCGCTGACTCTTGATGATGTTAAAGCGTTTTATAATGCTGAACTTACACAAGCTAAACTTACTGTGGGTTTAATTGGTGCTGTGCCTGAAAAACTCAAAACACAAATGTTAGCTGACTTGGCGACACTTCCAAAAGGCGAACAAAGCCGCTTAACAATCCCTGATGCGCCAGAGCTTAAAGGTCATCATGCAACAATTGTTGAAAAGTCAGCGCAATCAACAGCTGTATCGTTTGGCTTTCCTATTGATACCATTCGTAGCAGCGAAGACTGGACCGCATTGTGGTTAGTGCGCTCGTACTTTGGTGAGCATCGTAGTTCTAACAGTTACTTGTACGAACGTATTCGTCAAACCCGTGGTATGAATTACGGTGATTACGCCTACATTGAATACTTCCCTAGAGGTATGTTTCAAACTAAACCGGATGCAAACTTAGGGCGCTCTGAGCAAATATTCCAGGTGTGGCTGCGTCCACTGCGCTCAAACAACGATGCGCATTTTGCTACCCGTACCGCATTATTTGAGCTAGATAAATTAATTAAAAATGGCATGACTGAGGCAGATTTTGAAGCCACACGTAACTTTTTAATTAACTTTGTGCCACAAATGGTTGCTAGTCAAAATCGCCAGTTAGGTTATGCGCTAGATAGCGAGTTTTATAACACCGATAGTTTTGTAAACTATGTAACAAACAAGCTTAAAACATTAACTGTTGACGATATAAATCGAGTGATTAAAGACAACCTACAAACTGAGAATATCCACTATGTGTTTGTTACCGGTGATGGTGAAGATATGCAAAAACGTTTAGCAACTATGCAAACCTCGCCTATGGTGTACAACACCGATAAGCCTGCCGAGTTAGTGGCTGAAGATAAAGTGATTGCTGATTATAAACTGGCAATACCAGCGAAAAATATTGAAGTAGTAAAGGTGGATAAAGTATTTCAATAATTTAAGTTCTTAAGTTTTTAAGTACTAAAAAATGCCCCTGTGCTGTAAGCATAGGGGCATTTTTATATTTTATTAGTTACTAACTAATAGTACTGAGGCTGCACCAAGGGCAAAACTAATAACAGAGCTAATAACTAAACCAGCAATAAAACTTTTAGATGGGCTGTTATTGGCATCATTTTGGTTGTTTTCATCAAGCTTAATAAGCTCACCTTGGCGTACTTCAAATACCGCACATAAGGCCATGGTGGTTTCTTTTGAGGCTGCACCTTCTTTTTCTACTCGTTGAATGGTTCGCAAGCTTACATCGCAGGCATCGGCAAGCTGTTGTTGTGTCCAATCGAATGTGTGCCTAAGCGACTTTACCGTTGCAGGGTTTAATTGCATGTTAAAGTTTCCCTACAAATAGCTCTACGACTGCTGCTGTAGTATAGCCAAATACTGCACCACCTAATGCACAACCTAGAATAAAAAAAACCGCTTTTTTAGGATCGCTAGGAAGACTACTTTGAACTTGCTTGGCAAGCACTTCTTGATCTTTATATAGGGTGCATTCAAGTCGCCCAGTCAGTATATTGAGCATGTCAAACTTCACTTGGTACTGCGAGTTTTCAAAATCAAATTTGTGTGAGCTTTTTATATTAACACTGCGTCTACTGCTAACTAAGTCATCGTTAATATAGACTTCTTCTTTACCAGTAAAGTAGCTTCCAAAACAGGCTATTTGGTTATCGCCATCTTGAAAGTAAAATTTATAACCAAGTTTTTTTGTATTTAATATGTCGTTTTTCATCATCGTTATCCTTGTTGAGTTGATGATGCTAATTTAGCGTTTATTATTATTTTTTACGCCGTCAGCAGTACGCCAGTGGCCATTTTGGCACATGACACACGTGCTGTCATATGTTGTTATTTACTGATTTTTATTAACTTATTTTATTTTTGCATAAATGCTTAAACCTGCCTAGCTGTCATATGACATGACTTGAAAAAAGTAATATAAACCTGAAACTTAACTGGTTATATCTAATAACCAGAACAAATAACGAAGGCATTAACACCTAGGCGGCTAAATCCGTTAGAATTAGCGGTAGGCTCTTTGTACTAACTTAAGGCATTATTATGCGTCATGAAATTTGGCAACAGCTTCGTAGTGAAGCAAATGAAGTAGTAACTCGTGAACCCCTTTTAGCGAGCCATGTGTATTCGTGTATTTTAAATCATGAGTGCTTAGGGTCGGCATTGAGTTTTATTGTTGCTAATAAACTGGCTGACGCTGTGGTTTCTGCTTTTACAATCCGTGAGCTGTTTGACCAAGCTTTTGTAAAGTGTGACCGCATGCTGACACATGTTGCTCATGATATTAAAGCAGTAAAAGATCGTGACCCTGCAGCCGAAACCTACCTTACTGTGATTTTAAATTTAAAAGGGTTTCATGCGATACAAGCACATCGTTTAGCAAACTGCTTATGGCAACAAAACCGTAAAGAGCTGGCTCGCTTTATTCAAAGCCGTACCTCAGAGGTGTTTGGGGTTGATATTCACCCTGCTTGTAAAGTAGGCCAAGGCATCATGTTTGACCATGCCACCGGTATTGTTATAGGTGAAACTGCAGTAATTGAAGATAATGTATCTATATTACAATCGGTTACATTAGGTGGTACGGGTAACGAGCAAGGTGATCGCCATCCTAAAATTAGAGCGGGCGTACTTATTGGTGCGGGTGCTAAAGTGTTGGGTAATATTGAAGTGGGCGAGGGCGCACGTATTGGTGCAGGCTCTGTGGTACTAAGCCCTGTACCACCTCACACAACTGCTGTTGGCGTACCTGCAAAAATTATTGGTCGTCCCGATTGTGAGTGTCCGGCAGAAAGTATGAATCAAAACTTTTTAGAGTATCCCGAGCCAGAAAACGAATCGCACACCAGTGCAATGCTTTAAAAAATAAAAATTAAAGGGAATTAAAATGAACAAACATAGTTTTTTAATGCTTCTTGGCGGTTTTGTGTCAGGTGTTAGCTTAACGTGGGGTTATTTAAATTTTTTTGCTACTGCACCTGAAAAGTTTGTTATTACAGAAGTTGAACATCAACAGCCTAGTATTGTGCAACACAAAAAAAGCGATACGACCAAAGTGACAGACAACACTAATAGTGTAGTTGCAAATAATGCCGTTGCTTCAAAAGAAATGAACGATGTGGACTCAAATTTATTAGCAGCTTCATCTGTAGATGAGCTACCTCTTGAAGCACAAGTTGTTGAATTAAAAAAGCAGCTTGCTGAGCAAAAAGTAACCATGAATCGTGTTCTAAAAGAGCTGCGTGCCCCAAATGATATCGAAGCCGCTTTACAAGCACAGTTCGATGAACAAATACGCAATGAGGAGTGGGCTTATCAAACTGAAACAGCACTGCAAGACTTTTTACTTACTGCAGATTTAGTCGCAATGCCTGATATTGTGAGCGCAGAGTGTAAAACATCGGTTTGTAAATTTAAATTAGCCGCACCAACAGATAAAGATTCGTTCGACCATACCCACTGGCGAAAACTCAATGATAAATTAATGAAACAAGAGTTTTGGCTGCAGTTTAAAAGAACAACCTCAACCTCCAGCGACAGTGAATTAACCATGCTAATGACAACAGAGCTTTAGCTAAAATGTTTACGACGCTGTTGATTTTATTGTGCCATCGCCAAGCTCTGTAATTAAAACATCACCCACTTTTACATCTTCCACTGATTTAACCACTTTATTTTGCGCCGTTTTCGTTATGCTGTAACCGCGCGCTAATACATTAAGGGGGCTAACCGAATCAAGCCGACTCGCCTGTAAGGCAAGCGTATTATTTGCGTGTTGTAGTTGCTGCTGCATAGCTTGGTGTAACCTTGCATGTAGCTGGGCTAACAGATGGCTTGCTTGTGCGAGCTTTTTATCTGGTGATTGGCACATTAGGCGTGGAGTTAAATTAGCTAACACGCGTTCTTGCTGGTATAAAAGCTGACGCATTGCCTGTTGCAGTGCAATACTCAACTCATCTAAGCGTTGTGATTTTTGGTTTAGCTGATTGCGCGGGTGGCATAAATTTAAGCGGTGCTGTAGTTGAATTGCTAGTGCGCGTTTATCGGCAATGTCATGTTTAAATGCATTCGCTAAACGGCTAACTAATTGATTAACCCTATTATGTAGCTCTTGTGTATTGGGACTTACTAGCTCCGCTGCCGCCGAGGGGGTTGCTGCGCGCACATCAGCGACATAATCGCTAATCGTGGTGTCTATTTCATGGCCAACAGCGCTCACAATGGGTAGTGCGCTTTGATAAATAGTGCGAGCAAGTTGCTCATGATTAAAACACCATAAATCTTCTAATGAACCACCACCGCGTCCGAGTATAATAACGTCGACTTCGTTACGACGATTTGCCAGCTCTATTTGCTTGATTAAATGGCCATGCGCTTCTTTGCCTTGCACCATCGCAGGGTAAATAACGACTTCTAATTGCGGAGCACGACGTTTTAGCACAGTTAAAATATCTTTGATTGCGGCGCCTGTAGGTGAGGTGATCACCCCGATGCGATTTATGTTTTGGGGTAGGGGTTTTTTATAAGCAGAGCTAAATAAGCCCTCTGCAGCCAAGCGCATTTTTAGCGCGTCAAACTCAAGTTTTAGTTGCCCTTCGCCGGCAGGCTCCATATGTTCAACAATAAGCTGGTAGTCACCACGGGGTTCGTACAAAGATACACGTGCTTTAACGGTTACTTGTGCGCCGTTAATTGGTCGGTAACTTTGGTTGCGATTATTGCCTCGCCACATGGCGGCTTTAATTTGCGCTTTATCGTCTTTTAACGAAAAATACCAATGCCCAGAAGCAGGCGCAATAAAGTTAGAAATTTCACCAGTGAGTACTAAAGACGCAAAACCTTGTTCAAGTAAGGCACGTATTTCACGATTAAGGCGAGATACGGTATAAACCGTTTGCGAGGGCTTAGAAAACATAAAAACTACCAAAAAACATTTATAAATCTAGCTTATCATAAATAAATACAAAATATTATTTACTAGTGCCCACAACGCTGTTAAAATTTGGCCGCAATTCCTTATCTTAGATCCACATGTGAGAAGTTGCCAAAATGCTTAGAATCGCTAAAGAAGCTCTTACCTTTGATGACGTACTTTTAGTACCTGGTCATTCTACTGTTTTGCCACACACGGCAAATATTTCAACTCGCTTAACGCGTGGTATCAAACTTAACTTGCCGCTCATTTCAGCATCTATGGATACTGTTACAGAAGCTCGTTTAGCTATTGCCCTCGCGCAGGAAGGTGGTCTTGGTTTTATTCATAAAAACATGACCATTGCAGAACAAGCGAAAAATGTTCGTAAAGTTAAAACCTATGAAGCAGGTATTGTTTCATACCCTGTTACAGTAACCGCCGATCTGACTATTGCAGATGCCGTTGAGCTGTCTCAGGAAAAGGGATTCTCAGGTTTTCCGGTCACCGATAGCGAAAATAACCTTGTAGGTATTGTAACTAGTCGTGATATGCGCTTTGAAACTAAGCTTGAACAGCCGGTTTCAACAGTGATGACGAAAAAAGAAAACCTAGTAACGGTTAAAGAGGGAACTGCTCGCGAAGATATCTTAAGCTTAATGCACGAACACCGCATTGAGAAGATTCTTGTGGTTGATGATGCGTTTAAACTTAAAGGCATGATCACCGTAAAAGATTACCAAAAAGCACAAGACAAACCAGATGCATGTAAAGACGAGCAAGGTCGTTTACGTGTAGGTGCTGCGGTAGGTGTTGGCGCAGGTACTGATGAGCGTATTGCTGCATTAGTTGAAGCCGGTGTTGATGTACTACTAATCGATACTTCTCATGGTCACTCTCAAGGTGTTATTGACCGTGTTGCAGCGACTCGTCAAGCTTACCCTGATTTACAAATTGTTGCGGGTAACGTGGCAACTGCCGAAGGTGCCATTGCCCTTGCAGATGCTGGTGTTGATGCCGTTAAAGTAGGTATCGGCCCAGGTTCTATTTGTACTACACGTATTGTTACTGGTTGTGGTGTACCACAAATAACAGCCATTTCAGATGCGGTTGAAGGCCTTAAAGGTCGCGATATTCCAGTGATTGCCGATGGCGGTATTCGTTTCTCAGGTGATATTGTAAAAGCACTCGTTGCGGGTGCATCGTGTGTAATGGTTGGCTCTATGCTCGCGGGTACAGAGGAAGCACCTGGTGAAGTTGAACTTTATCAAGGTCGCTACTACAAGTCTTACCGTGGTATGGGTAGCCTAGGTGCGATGGATCAAAAAGAAGGTTCATCAGATCGCTACTTCCAAAAATCAAACCAAGCTGACAAGTTAGTACCTGAAGGTATTGAAGGTCGTGTTGCTTATAAAGGGCCAATTGCAACCATTATTCACCAACAAGTGGGTGGTCTTCGCAGTGCAATGGGCTTAACCGGTTGTGCCACAATCGAAGAGTTAAACACTAAACCACAGTTTGTACGTGTAACTTCTGCTGGTATGGGTGAGTCGCATGTTCATGATGTGCAAATCACTAAAGAAGCACCGAACTACCGTTTAGGCTAATCAGCCTTAACAACTTGAAATAAGTGGGCTAACCTTTGTTAGCCCTAATACAGTCACACAGCTTAAGCTGGTGGCGTTTAGCACCTGACTTTACGAGATACTTCATGAGCAAAGACATTCACGATTCACGAATCCTCATTTTAGATTTTGGTTCACAATACACGCAGTTAATCGCCCGTCGCGTGCGCGAAATTGGTGTTTATTGTGAGCTTTGGGCTTGGGATGTAACCGAAGAGCAAATTCGCGAGTTTAACCCACAAGGTATTATCCTTTCAGGTGGCCCAGAATCAACTACGCTTGAAAACAGCCCACGTGCTCCTGAGTATGTATTTAATGCAGGCGTTCCAGTACTTGGTATTTGTTACGGTATGCAAACTATGGCAACGCAGCTTGGCGGCCGTGTACATAGCTCAGATAAAAAAGAATTTGGTTACGCACAAGTTGAAAAAGTGGGTAACTGTGCATTATTTGATGCCATTGAAGATCACATTACTGATGGCGGTAATGGCGTACTAGATGTGTGGATGAGCCACGGCGATAAAGTAATGGAAATTCCAGATACTTTTAAAACCACTGCTAAAACATCTACTTGCCCACATGCGGCAATGTCTAACGAAGAAAAACGCTTTTACGGCGTACAATTTCACCCAGAAGTAACACACACACATCAAGGTCAACGCTTATTAGAGCGTTTTGCTATTGATATTTGTGGTTGTGAAAAATTATGGACGCCAGCAAAAATCATTGATGATGCTATTGAGCGTATCAAAGAAACCGTTGGCGACGACGAAGTTATTTTAGGCTTATCAGGCGGTGTAGATTCATCGGTTGTAGCTATGCTTATTCACCGTGCTATTGGTGAGCGACTAACCTGTGTATTTGTTGATAACGGGCTACTTCGTTTAAACGAAGGCCAACAAGTAATGGACATGTTTGGCAATAAGTTTGGTTTAAACATTGTTAAAGTAGATGCCGAAGATCAATTCTTAAATGACTTAGCAGGTAAATCAGATCCTGAAGATAAGCGTAAAGCCATTGGCCACACGTTTATTAATGTATTTGATGAGCAAGCTAAAAAGCTTAAAAACGCAAAATGGTTAGGCCAAGGTACAATTTACCCTGACGTAATCGAATCAGCGGCTTCAGCGACTGGTAAAGCGCACGTAATTAAATCGCACCATAATGTGGGCGGCCTACCAGATGACATGAAAATGGGCTTAGTAGAGCCATTACGTGAGTTATTTAAGGACGAAGTACGTAAAATTGGTTTAGAGCTAGGTTTACCGTACGACATGCTTTACCGTCACCCATTCCCAGGACCAGGTTTAGGTGTGCGTGTACTTGGCGAAATCAAAAAAGAGTACTGTGATTTACTTCGCCGCGCTGATGCTATCTTCATTGAAGAGCTTCACAAAGCAGAGCTTTACCATAAAGTAAGCCAAGCGTTTACTGTATTCTTACCGGTTAAGTCGGTAGGGGTTATGGGTGATGCACGTAAGTACGATTGGGTTGTTTCACTTCGTTGTGTAGAAACCATCGACTTTATGACTGCGCGTTGGTCACATTTACCGTATGAATTCTTAGGTGTGGTTTCAAACCGTATCATTAATGAAATCGACGGTATCTCACGTGTTGTTTACGATATTTCAGGTAAACCACCTGCAACTATCGAATGGGAATAACCCTCTCATAGTTATAATTAAGTAATAACTAACGGCGAATTAGCATGCTAATTCGCCGTTTTGTTTATTTAAAAAGCAAACAAACCAAAAAATTGATTTTTTACTTTACCTTTGTCAAAAGGTCTTTATAATTCATCGTCATTGCAGGGGCGTAGTTCCAATTGGTAGAACAGCGGTCTCCAAAACCGACGGTTGGGAGTTCGAATCTCTCCGCCCCTGCCATTTCTTCTTTACATCGTTTTGATTACTTCATATATTATTCAACTTACTAATTCCATCGAGTCGTTATGCATTCACGTTACGCATCTGTTTTTGGTATAGAAAAGCTTGAACTTAATCAACACTTTCGCCCAGCTCCGTCAGAGCAGTCAGCTAATTCATCGTTAATACTCTGTGATACGTTAAAAGATGATATTGAGCGTGCATTTGCGCCAGTAACAATAAACAAGATTGTTAAATCATCAACCATTGAGTTTAGTGAGCAACAATTAGGCTTACCTGATTCCACCCTGTCCAGTGCACAAAAACGTGCGTTATGGGCATTAATGAGTGAACACCTTGATACACTTTAAGTCGGTTAGTGATGAGAATATCAATGAGCTTATGGCTATTGAAACTTCCTGCCATACTCACCCTTGGACATTAAAAACAATGCAGTCGTGTTTGCAGGGCCGCTATTTTAATTTAGCCGCGTTCGATGACGAGCAAATGATAGGTTTTTACATTGGTGAAAAAGCAGGACCCGATTTTACCTTAATGGATATTTGTGTTGCTCCGAGCTTTCAGGGGAAAGGGTTTGCTCAGCAGTTATTAACGCAGTTTATAGCGTACGGTGAGCAACAAAGCGCTGAAAACTTATTTTTAGAAGTGCGAGAGTCTAATACGCGGGCAATTGCTTTGTATGAACGTGCGGGCTTTATTGAAATGTCAGTGCGTAAAAATTATTACCCCAGTGATGCACCCAATAAAAACGGCTTTGAAGACGCGATTTTAATGGGCATGGCACTGGGTTTAAATTTTTAAGGATTACTTATTAGCGATGGCTTGCTCTATTGCGGCAATAAGTTCTGCAACGCACTTTTCTCTTTGTGGCATATCATTGCCTTTTAAGCTGTGTTCAACGGCTGAGGCGCTATGGTAAATGTCATCAAAGTTGAAACAACCAGCACTGCCTTTAATACTGTGAGCAAGGGCGCGTAATGTCTCACAGTCCCGGCTGTTATATAGAGTTTTTATCTGTTGTAAATAATCTGGCAAACTTGCCAAATAATTAGCATTTATTTGCTGAAACTTTTCACTCTTTAATAAGCTATCCCACTTGTTTTGGTTATCACGTTCAAGGTGTAAGTAGCTGACTAATACATTTTCCAGTGCGTCTTTATCAATGGGTTTACCCAGCGCTTTATCACAGCCTGCTTCAAGGTAAGTATCAATATCATGATTCATTACATTCGCGGTCAGGGCGATAATAGGGCCATCGTAGGCGGCATCTCTAAGCATTTTAGTTGCTTCTAAGCCGCCCATAACCGGCATTTGCATATCCATGATTATAAGCTGATAGTCGTTCACCAATGCCATTTCTACGGCTTGTGCACCATTGTTGGCTATATCGGGCTCTAATCCCCATGTTTGTAATAGTAATTTAATCAATAACTGATTATCGGGGTTATCTTCTGCTACCAAAATATGCGCATCAAAGCTGTTGGTTGCAAAAGACAGCTGCGGATCTTTTTCTGGTGTAAGTTGGGAATGCTCGGTTAACAATAAGTTATTACCTAAGCCATTACTCAAATGACAGTCTATATCGATAGTAAAGCAACTGCCCACACCCACTTCACTGGTTACGCTGACATCACCACCGAGTAACTGAGCTAGATTCTTTGAAATACACAGCCCTAATCCCGTACCTCCAAACCGACGTGTGGTAGTAGCATCAGCTTGTTCAAATGGCGTAAATAATCGGCTTATTTGGTTTGAAGACATACCAATACCGGTATCTTCTATAACAAAGGTAAGTGTTTTTGGTGCTTGGTATTTAGCGGTTATTGTAACTTGGCCTTGCTCAGTAAATTTAACCGCGTTACTGGCAATATTAATGAGTATTTGTTTTAAACGAGTAATATCACTATTTATGGTGTGTGGTAGCGGAAATGCATAATTAATTTTAAATAATAGCTGTTTCTCTTGTGCTAAAGGTTTAATAATTGATTCAACATCATGGATAAGCTGCACAACATTTAACGGCGTTTGTTCAACCGCGAGCTTTTCGGCTTCAATTTTTGATAGATCAAGAATGTTATTAATAAGCTCTAATAAGTGCTTTGAGTTACGTAAAATAGTGCCTAAATGGTGTTTGTCATTGGTTGGTTTTTCGCTATGCAGTAGTTGCTCGGTAAACCCCATAATGGCGGTGAGCGGTGTGCGAATTTCATGGCTCATATTAGCTAAAAATCGGCTTTTAAGCTGGTTTGCTTGTTCTGCTTGGGCAATAGCGGTTTCAAGCTTGCTGTTCATCGACTCAAGTGCCTTAGTACGGCTCTCTACTTTGTCTTCTAAGTGATGCTTATATTCTTCTAGTTGCTGTTGGTAATGCTTAATTTGGTTAATCATGTGATTAAAGTCGTTAAACAGTATCCCTACTTCATCCGTAGTATAAGCGGGCAGTGTGACTGAGAGGTCGCCATCACCAACACGATGACTTGCTTCACCTAGTAATTCTATTGGGTTAAGTAGTAAATTACGCACCACAATAAAAATTAAGATTGGTAGGGTGATCACGGAAATAATTACAATTAGCCCGGTGATCACACTAATTGCTTTGCCCGATTGATATAACACCGCTTTAGGAATAGTCGACACATAATAGTAGCCGCCACTCATTTGAGCTGCAAAAATCAGTCGCTCTATTTTATCAACACTTGAAAGCTCAATGGTTGATAAGCTACCTATATCCGCTAAGTCGTTAATTTTATTTAGTTCATACTCACTAACATAGTGGCCGCGCATTTTATAATCAGAGCTAAATAAAATTTTACCATCACTGGCCAGTAACAAATTTAAGGTGTTGTTATAAGGCGCTTCTAAAATACTGGTGTTTAAAATTGAAGGGTCGACCTTAAGCACAATAAAACCGAGTTGCTGTGGGCGTTTTAGATAATAGTCGACACTGTATATGCGTTGCACAAAGTATAAGTTGGTGGTGCCATCTTCTTTTTGCACCATAAACTGTTGTTGGCTTAAATTACTTTGTATAACTTGATCAAAAAATGGGTATGACTTGGGCGCTACGGTTAAATTACTGGAGTAATAGGCATCACTTTCACCGGTTTTTGAGACTAAATTTATGCTAATAATGTCGGGATAGGCTTCACTATAACTAGCAAATACGTCCATTAGTGCACCAAGACGATACGTATAGCTGGCGTCTTCAAATAAATCTTTAGCTAAAAAGTCACTCAGCACGGGTGAAGCAGAGAGTAACTTGGCCGTTGCATGAAAGGAATCAATATAGTTGAATACTTTTTGTTGTTGCTGCTCTACAAAGCGACTCATGATCAAGTCGGCTTGTTTTTGCGTAGAGTTGGTTACATTAGTGAGCGTGAACCCGCCTAAAAATAACAACGGTAGTATAACCAGTGGAGTTATATACCATAATAATCGAATACTTAGCTTACTGGTTTTCATTACCCAACATCAAATCCTCCATGTAATCGACCAATAATATGATTTACAGCACTATTACTCAAGCTTGGTGTTAAGTTAGTGGGCAATTTATAGCGTTATTGTTAATAATCGCTGAAAATACCAAAGTTAAAAAAGATCCGTTAATAACCAACCATTGATTGTTTATAGCGCCAAGATCAGCGAAAATAGTCTTCAATTACGATTAACTTAACGGATAGCGTCACAAGAGCTAATTTGGGTTCTTGTTGGGGTATGTTGAGCTTTCGAGGTTGGCTTGTTTTTAGCCTTAAAAGCTCAGCATACTAAAATATAAATACATCCGTATATCAACTAAAAGAACCTTTTTAATGGCAGACCAAAATCTCCTTAGCGAAATTAATAAACGCCGTACCTTTGCGATCATCTCGCATCCGGATGCGGGTAAAACCACTATCACTGAAAAAGTATTGTTATTCGGACAAGCAATTCAAAAAGCTGGAACGGTAAAAGGCCGTGGTTCTAATCAGCATGCTAAGTCTGACTGGATGGAAATGGAAAAAGAGCGTGGTATTTCTGTAACGACCTCAGTAATGCAATTTCCATATAATAAGGCTTTGGTAAACCTGCTTGATACGCCAGGACACGAAGACTTCTCTGAAGATACCTACCGAACTTTAACCGCGGTAGATTCATGTTTAATGGTAATTGATGCCGCTAAAGGTGTAGAAGAACGTACCCGTAAACTAATGGAAGTAACACGCCTACGCACTACGCCTATTGTTACCTTTATGAATAAATGTGACCGTGATATTCGCGACCCAATGGAACTACTCGACGAAGTAGAAACAGAGCTAAATATTGCCTGTGCACCGATTACGTGGCCAATTGGCTGTGGTAAAGAGTTTAAAGGTGTTTACCATATCCATAACGAAGAAACCATTTTATACAAAACGGGTCAAGGCCACACTATTCAAGAAGTGCGCAGCATTAAAGGGCTAGATAACCCTGAGCTTGACCAAGCTATTGGTGATGAACTTGCAGCGCAATTACGTGACGAGTTAGAGCTGGTTATTGGTGCATCACACGAATTTGATTTAGATTTATTCTTAGCGGGTGAACTATCGCCAGTATACTTTGGTACTGCACTCGGTAACTTTGGTGTTGACCATGTTCTAGATGGGTTAACTCAATGGGCGCCAACCCCATTACCACGTGAGACTGAAGACCGCCAAGTTGTGGCAACAGAAGAAAACTTCACTGGATTTGTATTTAAAATTCAGGCCAACATGGATCCAAAACACCGTGACCGTATTGCCTTTATGCGTATTGTATCGGGTAAATACAGCCAAGGCATGAAAATGAATCATGTGCGTATTGGTAAACAAGTGAGTATTTCTGATGCGGTAACCTTTATGGCGGGCGATCGTGAGCGTGCGGCTGATGCTTACGCCGGTGATATTATTGGATTACACAACCACGGTACGATTCAAATTGGTGATACCTTTACCCAAGGCGAAAAAATTAAGTTTAGCGGTATTCCAAACTTCGCCCCTGAATTGTTCCGTCGTATTCGTTTGCGCGATCCATTAAAACAAAAACAGTTATTAAAAGGATTGGTACAGCTTTCAGAAGAAGGTGCAGTACAAGTATTCAGACCATTAATTAATAATGACTTAATTGTAGGTGCGGTAGGTGTGTTGCAGTTTGACGTGGTTGTAGCGCGTTTAAAAGCTGAGTACAACGTTGATGCAATTTACGAAAGCGTGAATGTAAATACAGCCCGCTGGGTTAGCTGTGATGATGTTAAAAAGTTTGAAGAGTTTAAGCGTAAGTGCGAAAGCAACTTAGCACTCGATGGTGGCGATAATTTAACTTATATCGCGCCGAGTCGTGTAAACCTTAACTTGTCGACTGAGCGTTACCCAGAAGTGACATTTAACCACACTCGTGAAAACTAACACTTAGCCACTAGCATTAACACAAAGCCTGCTTTGGCGGGCTTATAAAGGTAAATAATATCATGAATATTCGTACTATTTTAGTAGAAAAAGCCATTGCCGCTATGACCGCCGCAGGCCTACCTGAAGATACTAACCCAGCGGTTACGCAAAGCACACGCCCACAGTTTGGTGATTACCAAATTAATGGCGCGATGGGCGCAGCTAAAAAAATGAAAAGCAACCCGCGTGAATTAGCACAAAAAATTATTGATCAGTTAGATGTAAGCGACATTGCCGAAAAAACTGAAATTGCTGGCCCTGGCTTTATTAATATTCACTTAAAGCCGGAGTTTTTAGCACAAAGCGTACAAGCTGCTAATAATCACGCAAAACTTGCAGTAAACGAGCATGCAAAACCACAAAAAGTAGTGGTTGATTACTCATCGCCTAACCTTGCAAAAGAAATGCACGTAGGTCACTTACGCTCAACTATTATTGGTGATGCGGTAGTACGCGCACTTGAATTTAGAGGCGATACCGTTGTACGTCAAAATCACATGGGTGATTGGGGCACACAATTTGGCATGTTGATTGCACATTTAGAAGATCAAATTAACCAAGGTGTTGATTTAGACACTGTTGCGCTTGCTGATTTAGAAACTTTTTACCGCGATGCGAAAAAACGTTTTGATGACGAAGAAGGCTTTGCCGATAAAGCACGTAACTATGTAGTTAAACTGCAAGGTGGCGACGCTCACTGTGAAAAACTGTGGAAGCTATTTATTGCCACTTCAGTGAAACACTCTGAAGAAGTATATAAGCGTTTAAATGTAACACTGACGCCTGCCGACATTATGGCTGAAAGTGCATATAACAGTGAACTTAACGATATTATAAGCTTATTAAAAGATAAAAATATTGCAGTAGAGTCGCAAGGCGCACAGGTGGTATTTTTAGATGAGCTGGCAAATAAAGACGGTGAGCCTTCAGCGTTTATCGTGCAAAAATCAGGTGGCGGCTTCTTATATGCAACCACAGATTTAGCGGCGTGTGATTACCGTTCAAACAAACTAGGCGCTGAGCGTATTTTGATATTTGTTGATGCGCGCCAGAGCCTTCACTTTAATCAAGTGGAGCTTACTGCGCGTAAAGCTGGTTTATTACGCGATGAAACCAGTTACGAATTTTGCCCATTTGGCACCATGATGGGTGCTGATGGCAAACCATTCAAAACCCGTACAGGCGGCACGGTAAAATTAGCTGATTTACTTGAAGAGTCAATTACTCGCGCAGCAGCTAAACTCGCTGAGCGTGAATCAGATTTATCTGACGAAGACCGTAGTGAAATTGCCCGTAAAGTAGGTATTGGCGCGGTTAAATACGCAGACCTTTCTAAGCATCGTACCAGCGATTACATTTTTAACTGGGACAGCATGCTAAGTTTTGAAGGCGCAACAGCCCCTTACTTACAATATGCGTATACGCGTGTTCGCAGTATTTTCCGTAAGTCAGGTGTTGATGCTGCAAGCTTAAAGGCTGATGTGAGCATTATTGAGCCGCAAGAGAAAACCCTCGCGCTTAAATTATTGCAGTTAGAAGAAGTCCTTGATCTGATGATCAATGAAGCCACACCGCACGTATTATGTGGTTACTTATACGAACTAGCTAGCTTATACATGACATTCTACGAAGCTTGCCCAGTACTTAAAGAGGGCGTAGAGCCAAGTGTTCGTGATAGCCGTTTAGTGTTGTGTAATTTAGTGGCAGATACGCTGAAAACAGGATTGGATCTGTTAGGCATTGAAGTCATGGAGCAAATGTAATCACCGTCTGCTGCGTGTAGTTCGCTTTGACTGCGTTGTCGTGCTTTTTTAGCCTAAGTCACATACTATATGTATGCTCCTTGGCATAATAAAGCACTTCGCCTTGTCAGCACTCCTACACTTGCAGATATCTGAGTTGTGTAGTTCGCTTTAGCTGCGTTGGTAAAACTATTTAGCCTAAGTCACATACAAACCGTATGCTCCTATGCATAAATAGTTTTACCGCCTTGCTAGCACTCCTAGACTTACAGATAATTTTAGGTTTAGGTGTTAGATTTATATTGATACTGTTCGGTATGTTCACCAATTTTGTAGCTGATAGCTGATAGCTGATAGCTGATAGCTGATAGCTGATAGCTGATAGCTCTTTAGAAGGATTTGTTTATGAAACTCGAAGATATTCGTCGTGAATACTTGCAAGATGCGCTCAGTGAAGACAACTTGCTTGATGATCCGTTTAAGCAGTTTGAAACTTGGCTTGAGCATGCTGTTGGTAGTAATTTGCCTGATCCTACGGCTATGGTCGTCGCTACGGTCGATGAAACAGGTCAGCCTTCACAGCGTATTGTGTTGCTAAAGCATTTAGATGATAACGGTTTTGTGTTTTTTACTAATACCGGTTCACGTAAAGCACAAGAGCTTAAAGGCAATAATAAAATTTCCTTGCACTTTCCCTGGCATCCTATGGAGCGCCAAGTAATTGTGTATGGTGAAGCGCAGCCATTACCTACATCGGCAGTCGCTAAATACTTTTTATCTCGCCCTAAGGAAAGCCAATTAGCCGCATGGGCGTCGCAACAAAGCCGTCCAGTTTCGTCGCGTAAAGTGCTAATGGAAACCTTTGCCAACATGAAAAACAAGTTCGCTAAAGGTGAAATTCCACTCCCTGACTTTTGGGGCGGGTATTGTGTTGTGCCGCAAAAAATCGAGTTTTGGCAAGGCGGTGCTCATCGTTTGCATGATCGCTTTATGTATCAGCGTCAAGCCGACAATAGCTGGCAAATAACACGCTTAAATCCTTAGTTGGCTGCTAGCTTTGCAATTTATAGACTCGCATTGTCATCTTGATTTTAGTGAGTTTGATACAAACCGCGAATCACTTATTAATGCTTGTGTAGCAAAGGGCATTAATCAATTTATTGTGCCAGGTATTAGCTTGGCGCAATCTCAAAAATTACTCGAGTTTAAAGCAACCTACCCACAAATTAGAATAGCTGCAGGGCTACATCCTTACTTTTTAGCGCAACATCAGCAATCGCACTTAGAATCGCTGTATAACTTTGCTAAAACAAACAAAACTCAGCTGGTGGCTATTGGGGAGTGCGGTCTCGATCGCAGTATCGAAAATCTTGAAAAACAAACTTTTCTGTTTGAGCAGCAAATAGCCCTTGCCAATGAGCTTGAGTTACCGCTGATTGTGCATCACAGACAAAGCCATGATTTAATAGCGCAATCGTTTAAGCGTTGTAAACCTAAGAATGGCGGTGTGATCCATGCTTTTTCAGGCTCAATACAACAAGCACAGTACTATATAAAAATGGGCTTTAAGCTTGGAGTGGGTGGGGTTATAACCTATGAGCGGGCTGCTAAAACGCGTGCGGTTGTAGCAAAGCTTGAGCCACAGCATTTAGTGCTTGAGACTGATTCACCTTCAATGCCGCTAAATGGTTATCAAGGGGAAATAAATACCCCTCTGCATATTCCTAACGTGTTTAATACGCTTCATAGTTTAAAACCAAATAGCGATAAATATCGATTAGCTGAGCAGCTTTATGATTCGTGCTCTGAGGTTTTTTGTATATAGCGATTTACTTGCCAGCGTTTTAACCCTCGGCCTAATTGCCAAGTAAAAATACAGGCAATCACTAGCATAAGTAATACTTGGCGACCTAAATCGTGAAAATGATTATGGCTTGAAGATACCGCAGCACGCGTTAAATAGGTAATAGATACAAAGCCAATAGGGCGATTGTCGTCAGAAATAACTTGTTCAACAAACGGTGTTTTTAACTTACTAATGCCAGGCGATGAGTCTGGTAATAAACCATATACATGATGTGATTGCCAGTTATCGCTGCTTGCAAGCACTACACCTTGTTTATCATAAATGGTGGCTGAAAGAACAAACTCATCTTTACTAATATTGTTGCACAAGGTGGTGAGCTGCGATTTGTTTTTCTCTATCAGCGGGTTTTTGGCATTCAGTGCCATAAACTGAGTGAGTGACTTGGCTGCGCTATTAGCATTATCATACAGTAGTTGATGGCTTTGAAAGCTACTGTTTATTCCTACCCAGCTTAATAATACAAAGCAGCCAGCGGCCAATAACAAACGAATTAAACGCTTTTTTTGCGAGGCTGTAAGTGGATTTTTAAGATGGTTATTTTTCATAGTCACCGTTTATGCTGCTGACAGCATTTTGATTTGATGTTACAACTACACTATAACCCTAAATCCCCCCTGATGGCGAATTTTGTATCTCATATCCTTATTATCAATGAGCTAAATGTCAGGAAATATAAACGGAGATCCCATGTCGAACGCGAACATGGCACAGCAAAGCGCTGAGCTATTATCATCATCACTTATTCTTAATAAGTGGTTTAGCTACCAACAAGGTGTTTTTACACCACTAAATACAACACCGAACAGAAACCAAGGGCTATTTGGTATTGCATTTGGCGGTGACTTTAATACGCAGCATATTAATAGCATTATTGAATTTTTTGCGGCTCACCAGCAAAATGTAACAGCAATTTGTCAATATCAGCCAGATTTAGGGTTATCTCCGGCATTGTGCTTCTACATAGAAAATGCAGAGCGCGCAATAAATCCTCTCGAACTTCAAACTTTTGCAAATACCTTGGCATGCCAGTTAGTGCAAGTTACCACCCCTCCTGACTTACAAAAACCGGGATTATTGGTAATGGATATGGATTCAACAGCCATTACTATTGAGTGTATTGATGAAATTGCACGTTTGGCTAATGTATACGACGAGGTTGCCAGCGTGACCGCGCAGGCAATGGCAGGCAAGCTTGATTTTAGTGAAAGCTTATACCAACGTGTTGCTAAGCTTGAAGGCATTGAAAAGAGTTTAATTGATGAGCTTAAAAGTACACTGCCTTTAATGCCGGGAATTAAAGCGTTATGCCAAATTTTAAAACACCACGATTGGTATTTAGCGATTGCATCGGGCGGTTTTGTGCCGTTTGCTGAGCGAGTGCAGGAGTTGATTAATTTAGATGAAGTGCATGCCAATGTGCTTGAATTTAAAGACGATAAACTAACAGGTAAGGTGTTAGGTGGGATTGTTGATGCTGAGCAAAAAGCGGTTGTTTTAAATGCCTTACAACAAAAACTGGGGCTTGAAAAAAGTCAAACTGTTGCCATTGGTGATGGCGCAAACGATTTAAAAATGATGGCTCATGCTGGCTTAGGCGTTGCTGTGCATGGTAAACCTAAAGTAGTTGAACAAGCCCAAGCTGCTATATGCCAAGGCTCGTTATTACAACTGTTATATATGCTGGCGGTTCCGCTAAACCCATCACAGGTTTAACGTAAACGGTTTAACCAAATTAGTTTGCGCCTAGACATTTGCTCAACCTGTTGTTGGTTGAGCGATAAATGCTCAAGCGCTTCATTACTTACATCAATAATGTCGCCAACACCTGATACAGACCACAAGGCATCCTCTAAGTCTTTGGCTTTGTGAATTGCGTATTGGCTTACGTATTTTAGCTCGTTTGCTAAGTAATCAGTATCGAGTCGACCAGTACGTGAAATATATAAACGCATTATAAAAACCAGTTCAGACTTCAGCCCTTTACTTATTTGCTGCTTAAACTCGCTGCAGTCAGTACCTAAAACACATTGACTGGTAATAGCATCGGCTATATTTTCTTTTTTAGGATCGAAGTTAATTACCAAACTAAACTCTAACGGTGGATCTTGGCGGGTGCGATCTTTAATATTAGGTGTGATCACATCAATTATGTGTGCTTTAGTAATAATATTCGATAAGTCTGTTTGAGCATTTAACAGAGCAAAGTTTTGCAAAATAACATGTAATGGGCTTGGGTATAAACCAAATCCCATGGCGCCAATTTCGAAATGTGCCATTGATTTATGTAGATAAATTGGGAACTGACACAGCGTTTTGGTCACCATATTTCTGAGTGCCGTAGAAAGCCCGGGTACTTTAGGTGACTCTTCAGCTACTTTTAATTTTTGTTTATTGCTATTAATTAAAAGGGTAAAAAAATCGACCCCAGTATGAGGTGAGCCTTTATCTACATGCGCTTTCAAATTAATAGTAGTCAGCGATTTGCTTACTGCCATTACTTCATACTGAATGTGGCTGAGGGAATAACTTTTGGTAATTTTTTGCAAATCGGGAAATGATAACGAAACAATATCGCCTTTTTTAAAGTTCACTTCTTGATTGCACTCTAGCTGTAAGCCAAATATTGAAAAATCACGGGTATGCCCATGTAGTACCGCATCACGGGTATTAATTACCACATTAGTTTTGTATAAATAGCGCTTATTAGAGCGAAGATTTACATATTCTAGAGGCACAGTATTTAGCTCAGGAGGAGATTCATGCTTACTGTGGCCAAAAAACTTCAGCTTGTTAGCTAAGGCCTTATTAAACTCGTAATGTTGATAATGCTGTTGTTCATGTTTATTACCTACTTGGGTAAGCAGCATTAAATATTTTACGTCTTTTATAGCGCCCTCAACACGCGGTGAAGGCGGCTTGTTTAGTTTTTCAATATTTTTACCCAACGAGTTAGGTAAAGATAAAGGAATATAAGCATCCTCAGTGTGACTTGGCATTAGTTGTAATTTAAAGCAGCGCCAACTGTCTCTGCGGCTACCAAAACCAAAAAATAACGCTTTTAATTGTGCGTGTTGCTCAAGCTCGGAACGAGTTGCTGAGTAGTAATAAATTTTTCCTGCAGAGACATGAGTAAAGGTATATAAGTACTCTTCTTTTACAGCCACTGGTTTTAGTGCCAAGGTACGAATGCGTTTATGGTTTAACACACTGTATAGGCAAGATTTTTTGCCTTCGTCAGTAAAGTAACGCTGAATAAATAAACTGTTTTCGGTGGTTAAGCTCAGGCTCGGATAATAAACGCCGCTTTTCTGGCTAATAAAAACATATAGAGAATTAACCCTAGGGATGTAATATTGTTCATACCCCTTAGAAATAACCGCATCAAGGGTGTTATCTAAGTTCACTTTATAACGGCGTTTATTACCATGAATAAAGCTTTCTAAAAACCGATCAAACGCGCTGTTATTTTCTTCAAATGTACGTTTTAAGCGGATATGATTAAATTCATCTGAGGTGTTTTCTATCGCCACAACTTCATATTTAACACCACTTTTAAGGCCTAACTGAAAGTCTTGCTCTAAGCCTACTAAGTGCATAGTAATAGGCTGACCTTTTTTTAAGCTATATCGCGACGCCAACTTAATTTTACAGCCACTGAGAGAAATATCAGAGGTGCTAGCGTCAATTTTTGCTTGCCTGTCATACTCAATGGTAATTTTTATTGAGTAATTCATTCGCTCTTCACTACGACTTTCATAGGCTGCAAACTTAATAACATTGGTAGTTAGCTTGCGTTGCGGTTCTACTTTTTTTGCTGTGGTTGATTGCTGTTGTAATACCCGATAATTATTGTCGGTATTCATTACCGCTTCGTAAACTGCCAGGGTGTAGCCTTTATGTTGCTTTATTGCCGCTTCGAATACTTCAATTGCGTTGTCATCCATAAAGTGTTGCTTGTTTTTGTATTCATAAGGCTTTACTTGGCCGTTGACTAAACCACGTAGATCAATAAAGCGGTCTATCGGCTGAGATAAACGAGACATTTCCATTTTTATTAAAAACTGCTCGGGTTTAGTTAACTCTGCAGTTTTTGACTTGAAAATGAGATCAAACTTAGCATTTCCCAAATACTGTTTTAATTCATTTACAAGCGCTTCATGCTTAAGCAATACGTCTTCAGCCATTTATAAATCATCACCGTCTAATTTAAAAAGTAGGTATACTTTTGCAATTATTTATTAGAGTATTTAATAAATAGAATCTCGCAAAACCGTCAAATGCGGCCTCGATACTCTGCGTAACTATACTTGTGTTTAACCTGAACTCCGGATAATAAATCCATCTCAAGCAGCTATTTTCAGCGCTAACTGCGTTTAATTTACTTGCAATAGACTAGAGTTATTGACGCGTAATTTCGCCTTGTTTCACTAAAAATCTCTAGCTAGAGAATAATAAGCACAAATATCTTTTTGATTCAACATGTTAGTAAATCTCTTAACCAAAGTTTAGGTTATTTATTGTTATTTTCTAATAGCCAATTAATTGGCAAGGGTTTATTAGTTTTTTAAAGCAAGAAACATGCCTTAAAGTGGACTAAGTGAAACTACATTAATATAGTATCAGTGTGAGACTAAATGCGCTGTTCCACAAGACGTTGTTGCTAAGACAAAGCCTGCAATGGCAAAATAAGCGCTTAACACTGTGTATTTCAAAATAAAGAATAGTAGGTAAGGTTTTAAATGGCTAAAGCGGCAAAAGTAGAGTTTGTTTGTACAGAATGTGGCATGAACTATCAACGTTGGCAAGGCCAGTGTCGCTGTGGTGCATGGAACACTTTAGCAGAGTTCAAACCTTCTGCAGGGCAAAACAAAAAGGTAGCTGCTCGTGCCAGTGTAGGTGGCTATGCTGGTGGCATTGGTGGTGGCTCTAAAAAAATTAATGATGTAGCTACCGCAGAGGCTGAAAAACAGCTTACCGAAATTGGTGAACTTGACCGTGTGTTAAGTGGCGGTGTAACCACCGGCTCAGTTAATATTATTTCTGGTGATCCTGGAGCGGGTAAAACAACGCTACTATCAGATTTAGTAGCAAGAATGTCTCAGCGTATGCCATCACTTTACTGTACCGCAGAGGAGTCATTATCCCAGTTTAAAAACAGGGTTAATCGTTTAAAGCTTAATTACAACGAAGATGAACTCTATTTACTGTCAGAAACCAGTGTTGAAACCATTATTGAAGAGCTGGATAAAAACAAAATTAAGTTTGCCGTTATCGACTCTATTCAAGCCGTTGTCACCGATACCGCTAATGGCAGCCCAGGTTCACCTTCTCAGGTAAAAAGTGCAGCTCAGGCATTGACTCAATATTGTAAGCAAAACGACGTGACTATGTTTATTATTGCTCACGTAAATAAGAATAATGAAATAGCAGGCCCGCAAACCTTAGTACACATAGTTGATGCACTGTTACATATTGATACCAATGATGGTCAAGTGCGTACTCTGCGTGCTAATAAAAATCGCTTTGGTGATATAGACACCGTCGGCATTTTTAAAATGTGTGAACGCGGTATGCTCAGTGTGGATAACCCCAGTGAAATTTTCTTATCGGGTTCAACTACAGAGTCGCCAGGGTCGACAATTACCTGTATCCGTAAAGGAAATCGTAATTTACTGCTAGAAATTCAGTGTTTAACCACTGAAACCGAAGCAGAGTTTCCACAGCGAGTATGTGTTGGTTTAAATATGAACCGGATTAAAATGCTCACCGGTATTTTACGTAAGCACACTAAAACTAAAATATTCCACGATACGTTTTTTAATATTGTCGGTGGTTTAAAAATTGATGAATCAGAAACCTGTATTGACTTAGCGCTTGTTACTGCACTTTTGAGTAGTTTAAACGAATTTGTTGTACCTCGAACCACCTGTATTATGGGGGAGTTAAGTTTAAATGGTGATGTACGCCCAATCGACAGTGGTGTGCCCCGTGTTAAAGAAGCGGCGCAACATGGGTTTACTGAAATATTTATCCCATTTCGTAACTACCATAAATCAATGGAAGGGCTGGGTGCCAAAATAACGCCGGTTAAAACCGTGCACGAGCTACTTAGTTTAATTAATTAGCAAACAAAAAGTGCTTAACGACTTATGTTCTCAATGTTATTCTTGCTTAAAGCCACTTATATAAAGAGTTTAATAAGGAAATAACATGAAAAAATTAGTGATTGCAGCCGCGATTATTGCTGCAGGTGTGGGTGGCGTAAGCTATGCAAACTATGTAGCAACCCAAGAGGTACGCGCTGAGGTTGATAAGCAGTTGGCTTTGGTTAGCGAACAAACAGGTGCCAGCTTTAACTATGCAGATCTATCGGCGAGTGTTATTTCAAATAGTGTTGCCATTAGTAATATAGAAGTGACCAGCCCTGAGGGTGAAAATATTGCCACGGTTGAGCATGTGGAAGTGACAGGTTACGAAACCGATAAAATATCGCCTCATACTGCTTTTACACTGAAGAACTTCCAATTTGATAAAAGCTTTGTCGCTACACTGCCTGCAGATACTAATGCACAACTTGCCTCGGCCAGCTATGATTTACACTCATCATTAGATTACGATGAGCAATCAGGTAACAGCGATATAGTTGTTAAACTACACGCCAACGATATTGCCAGCATTGATATGAATATGGGGCTGGCTAATTCTAAAGCGCTTATGGATGCTTCGCTTGAAATAAGCAAAGCTCAGCAAACAGCAGGTGATACACCGCTTACTTATGAGCAAGAGTTGCAACAGCAAACACTTATTATGCAAGCAATGAGTCAGTTAGAGCCACGTACTATGAGTGTAATGCTTGATAACCAAGGTGAGCTAAGTGGCTTGCTAGAAAGTGAATTAGCCAAACAAGGTATGACACTAGAGCAAATGCAAATGATGCTGGCTCAACAGTTACAACAAGCGCCGGTAACCGAAGAAATAGCGCAAGCATTAACTAACTTTGCTAAAGGCCTAAATTCGCTTAGTGTTTCGGCTAAACTACCTGAAGGTAAAACCATGATGGAAGTAAATCAGCAGCTAATGATGTTAGCAGGACAACCCGAAGAGCTGGTTAAGTTTATAAATTTAGAAGTTAAAGGCAAGTAACAGCTGTAAGTTATAAGTCGTCGGATTCAATTTAAAACAAAAAAGCCGTACTTGATTACTCAAGTACGGCTTTTATTATTTTAGCTGATTTCTTAGTGCAGAATACGAGCTCTAATTGTGCCTTCAACTGCACTAAGTTCTTTTAGTGCTACTTCAGATTGATCGGTATCTACGTCAATAACCACGTAACCAATTGCTTCATCCGTTTGTAAGTACTGCGCGGCAATATTAATACCGTGCTGAGCAAACGCTTGGTTAATTTGCGTTAGCACACCAGGGCGGTTGTGATGCACGTGTAACAAGCGGCTGCGGTTGGCAAGTTCTGGCAGTGATACTTCAGGGAAGTTAACGGCAGTAATGGTTGAGCCATTATCTGAGTACTTAGCAAGCTTACCTGCTACTTCAATACCAATGTTTTCCTGTGCTTCTTGAGTTGAGCCCCCAATGTGCGGTGTTAAAATAACGTTGTCGAATTCACGCAGTGGCGAGATAAACTCTTCATCATTCGATTTAGGTTCAACTGGGAATACATCAATGGCTGCACCACTAAGCTTCTTCTCTGTTAGCGCTTCTGCTAGGGCGTCTATATCAACCACAGTACCGCGAGAAGCATTGATTAAAATAGACCCTTGCTTCATCACGGCAAGCTCTGCTGTACCAATTAGGTTTTTAGTTTGCGGAGTTTCTGGAACATGTAAGCTAATAATATCAGCACGTTGCAACAGCTGCGTTAAGTTATGTACTTGTGTAGCATTACCTAAAGACAGTTTGTCTTCAATGTCGTAATACTCCACGTTCATACCAATATTTTCAGCCATAATGCCCAACTGAGTACCAATGTGGCCGTAACCAATAATACCTAAGGTTTTACCGCGCGCTTCAAACGAGCCGTTGGCTGTTTTTAACCAACCGCCGCGGTGGGCAGCAGCATTACGCTGAGGAATTCCACGTAATAACAGCAGTATTTCACCAAGTACAAGCTCAGCAACAGAGCGGGTATTTGAAAACGGGGCATTAAATACCGCAATACCGCGCTCACGTGCTGCGTTTAAATCTACTTGGTTTGTACCAATACAAAAGCAACCTACAGCGACTAGCTTTTCAGCTGCGTTTAATACAGATTCGTTAATATGAGTACGAGAACGAAGCCCCACAAAGTGCACATCTTTAATACGCTCTATAAGTTCGTCCTCTGGCAACGATGTTTTAACGTAGTCGATATTGCTATAACCGTTACGTTTTAGCGTTTCAACAGCGCTTTGGTGAACACCTTCAAGCAAGAGAATTTTAATTTTGTCTTTTGCTAACGATACCTTACTCATAACCATATCCTATTTAATTTGTGGCCCATTTTTAGTGCCGATAATCACTTTATCAGCACCGCGCTCTGCAAATAGGCCGTTGGTAACTACGCCAACAATTTGATTTATTTGTGTTTCAAGCTGTTTAGCATGGGTAATTTTTAAATTATGTACATCTAAAATAACGTTGCCGTTATCGGTTACTACACCTTGGCGATAAACTGGGTCACCACCTAGTTTTAATAATTCACGGGCAACGTAGCTACGTGCCATCGGAATAACTTCAACCGGAAGAGGGAAGTCTCCTAAGGTTTCGACTAGTTTTGTATCATCAACAATGCACACAAACTGTTTCGCTACTGCTGCTACTATTTTCTCTCGGGTAAGCGCCGCACCGCCGCCTTTAATCATTTCGTTTAGGGCGTTAATTTCATCTGCGCCATCAACGTACACGTCGAGTGCCGCTACATCGTTAAGCTCAAACACTTCTATGCCAAGCTCTTTTAAGCGCGCTGTAGATGCTTCTGAACTTGATACTGCACCAACGATGGTGTCTTTAACTGTGCCTAGGGCATCAATAAAGTGATTAACGGTTGAGCCTGTGCCTACACCTACTATGGTGTTTTCTTTTACAAACTCGAGTGCAGCCCACGCAGCTGCTTTTTTTAATTCATCTTGTGTCATTGTTGTCTGCTCATTGGTGTCAAAATAGGCTGTTAGTTTACAAGATTAGTTGTTACCAACAGTAGGTTTTATCGGGTGTTATGATCGTTTTTAGTGGTACATCCCACGATTCAATCGGTAACTCATCGACTTGTTGGCACGCATGTGCGAGGCCAATAAGTTGCGGTTGTTGCCAGTGTTGTTCGTATAAACGTGCCAATGTTCTATCGTAAAACCCACCTCCCATTCCAAGGCGATTACCAAATTTATCAAATGCCACTAATGGCATTAGAACGTAATCAAGCTCAGGTAAGGGGCATATTTGAGAGCAGTTCAACTTAGGCTCCAAGATACCATAGCGATTTGCTCTCATGGGTGAGTTTTTTTCATAGCGTTGAAATAGTAAATTAGCCCCATTAAATGGATGAATTACTGGCAAGTAAATAGCCTGGTCAGTGTTCCATAATTCATTAATTAACAATGAGGTATCTAATTCTCCATCATTACTTAAATAAAGCGCGATATGACTTTTTTTGGCCGAATTTATGCTTTTTAAGTGTTGAATAAAATTCACTTTAAGCGATTCGGCGGCTAATTGTTGCTGGTTTTTTGATAGGTTATTACGTGCTTTACGAATATCGTGTCTTATTTGTGCGCGATTATTACTCATTAAATAACTAAACCATGATTAAAAAGAGAATAAATTAGGAAATAATAAGTACATAGCAAGTACAATAAGCAATATTACGGCTGTAGAAATCAGCGAATATAAAACAAGGTTACTGCGTTTTTTGGGCGTAGTAGAGAGTGGCTCATCAAGCATTAAATCGTCATCTTCCCATACTTCATTATTTTCATCAGGTAATGATAATTCAACTTCAGGGAGGCGTTGCTCAATATCTTCTAGTTTTTCTTCAAGGCGAATTAGGCTACTGGTAATGTAATCTAGGGCGTCAAATAAGCGCTGATCTCGCTGGCTGTCGTAAGCTGTTTGAGATGCCGTTTGTGTAGCCGCAGCTTGCTGAAGTTTGCTTTTAATCCCCAGCGTTGAAAGTAACTTAGCTTGCTTGAGTGCTTTATCTTTGGGGCAAGGGGCAAATAACGGTTTGCCATCAAAAAAAGCAGTCACTTTTTCTGGCGAGGTTTTCAGCTTTTCTGTCAGTGCAGTGGTCACTGCTTGGCTGTCTGCACCTTCTGCAAGTCCTACAAATATAACACGAAAATTGTCGGCCATTTTTTATCCCTAATACGCTTTATTGTATAAGCAGAGTATATACCTAAAATGTTAAACAGTTCGAGACTGTTTTACGACTAACTTAGTACACATAGCAAAACGGCCCTAAAAAGGGCCGTTTAAATACTAGCTAAGTGGCTTATAGACCAGCTGCTGCGCGAAGTGCGTCTGCTTTATCTGTGCGTTCCCATGGGAATTCGTCACGACCAAAGTGGCCGTAAGCTGCTGTTGGAAGGTAAATAGGGCGCTCAAGGTCAAGCATTTGAATTAGACCGTAAGGGCGTAAGTCAAAGTGTTCACGAATAAGTTCAATTAAACGCGCTTCTTCTAATTTACCTGTGCCAAATGTTTCAACACTGATAGAAGTAGGCTCTGCAACACCAATAGCGTAAGACACTTGAAGTTCACACTTATCAGCAAGGCCTGCAGCAACAATGTTTTTAGCAACGTAACGTGCAGCATAAGCCGCTGAGCGGTCAACTTTTGATGGATCTTTACCAGAGAAAGCACCACCACCGTGACGAGCCATGCCACCGTATGTATCTACAATGATTTTACGACCAGTTAAACCACAGTCACCCATTGGGCCACCAATAACAAAACGACCTGTTGGGTTAATGAAAAATTTGGTTGCGCTAGTAATAAGCTCAGCAGGAAGTACTGGCTTAATAATTGTTTCCATTACAGCTTCTACTAAGTCATTTTGCGATACATCTTCGCTGTGCTGAGTAGAAAGTACAACGGCATCAATACCTACTGGCTTGCCATTTTCGTATGCAAATGTAACTTGTGATTTTGCATCTGGACGTAACCAGTTAAGCTCGCCGCTTTTACGTACTTGTGCTTGGCGTTGTACTAAACGGTGAGAATAAGTAATTGGAGCAGGCATTAATACTTCTGTTTCGTTACATGCGTAACCAAACATTAAGCCTTGGTCGCCAGCACCTTGTTCTTCAGGGCTTGTACGATCAACACCTTGGTTGATGTCTGGAGACTGTTTACCAATAGTGTTTAAAATTGCACACGAATCGGCATCAAAGCCCATATCTGAGTGTGTGTAACCAATTTCACGTACTGTTTTACGTGTAATTTCTTCGATATCAACCCATGCGCTAGTCGTGATTTCACCACCAACCATAACCATACCGGTTTTAACGTAAGTTTCACACGCTACACGGGCATGAGAGTCTTGCTCTAGGATAGCATCAAGTACCGCATCAGAAATTTGATCGGCGATTTTATCCGGATGACCTTCAGAAACAGATTCAGAAGTAAATAAATGTTTTGCCATTGTAATTATGCTCACAAATATTGCGCTTCACAAACGTCGGTATTAGCGCTAAAAAATTAAGGCGCGTATTTTATCTAAAACAAGCGAACTTGCATAGTTTTTTTACGCCTAGACGTCTAAATAAAATATCTAATAGTAAATGGTTCTTAAAAAATATTCATAATGTCCTATTTTTATGGGTTTTTAATTGCACACAGCCCCTACAATAAGTAAGAATGGAGGTATATAAATACCCGCGCAAATACATATAAAGGTAGGAGAATTCATGCCATCTCGCAAAGAACTTGCAAATGCTATTCGCGTCTTGTCAATGGACGCAGTACAAAAGGCCAAATCTGGTCACCCTGGAGCCCCTATGGGCATGGCTGATATCGCAGAAGTATTATGGCGCGATTATCTTAAACATAACCCAACAAATCCAGAGTGGGCTGACCGAGATCGATTTATACTCTCAAATGGTCACGGTTCAATGCTAATTTATTCTCTATTGCATTTAAGTGGTTATGATTTACCACTGGACGAAATTAAAAACTTCCGCCAAATGCACTCCAAAACGCCAGGCCACCCAGAATATGGATATGCGCCAGGAATCGAGACTACTACGGGTCCATTGGGTCAAGGGATCACAAATGCCGTAGGTATGGCAATTGCTGAAAAAGCATTAGCCGCTCAATTTAACCGTGAAGGCCATGACATTGTTGATCACCACACTTACGCATTTATGGGTGATGGTTGTTTAATGGAAGGTATTTCTCATGAAGCCTGTTCGCTTGCTGGCACATTAGGCCTAGGCAAGTTAGTCGCATTTTGGGATGACAACGGCATTTCAATCGACGGTGAAGTTGAAGGCTGGTTTAGTGATGACACACCTGCACGTTTTAAAGCATACGGCTGGCATGTAATTAGCGACGTTGATGGCCACGACAGCGATGCTGTAAGTGCTGCAATTAGCGAAGCAAAAAGCGTGACCGACAAACCAACGCTAATTTGTTGTAAAACAGTAATTGGTTATGGCTCACCTAATAAATCAGGTAGCCACGACTGTCATGGCGCACCACTAGGTGATGACGAAATTAAAGCATCTCGCGAGTTCTTAGGTTGGACGGGGGATGCATTTGAAATCCCTGCTGACATTTACGCACAGTGGGATAACAAAGAAAAAGGCCAACAGCTTGAAGCAAGCTGGGATGAAAAATTTGCCGCATACGAGCAAGCCTTCCCAGAGCTAGCAGCAGAATACAAACGCCGTACAAATTCAGATTTACCCGCTGATTGGGCTGAAAAGTCACAAGCGTATATTGAGCAGTTACAAGCAAACCCAGCAAACCCAGCATCACGTAAAGCATCACAAAATGCATTAAACGCGTTTGGTCCGTTACTACCTGAGTTTATGGGTGGCTCTGCCGATTTAGCAGGTTCAAACTTAACAATTTGGGATGGCTCTAAAGGCTTAACGGCAGACGATGCAAGTGGTAACTACATTTACTACGGTGTACGTGAGTTTGGTATGTCGGCAATTATGAACGGTATTGCACTTCATAAGGGCTTTATTCCTTACGGTGCAACGTTCTTAATGTTTATGGAATACGCACGCAACGCGGTACGTATGGCTGCATTAATGAAGCAACCAAGCATTTTTGTATACACGCACGATTCAATTGGTTTAGGTGAAGATGGTCCAACTCACCAACCAGTAGAGCAAATTGCCAGCATGCGTTTAACGCCTAACCTTTACAACTGGCGCCCATGTGACCAAGTTGAGTCGGCAATTGCGTGGCAACAAGCTATTGAACGTAAAGACGGTCCTACATCATTAATCTTTACTCGCCAAGGCTTAGAGCAACAAGCACGTGATGCACAGCAATTAAGCGACGTTAAAAAGGGTGGTTACATCCTAAGTTGTGACGGCAACCCAGAGCTTATTCTTATTGCTACCGGCTCTGAAGTACAACTAGCGCAAGACTCTGCGAAAGAGCTACGTGCGCAGGGTAAAAAAGTACGTGTTGTATCTATGCCGTGTACTGATGCGTTTGAAGATCAATCGCCTGAGTACAAAGAAAGCGTATTACCAGCAAGCGTTTCACGTCGCGTAGCGATTGAAGCGGGTATTGCTGATTACTGGTACAAGTACGTCGGCCTAAATGGTGCTGTAGTCGGTATGACTACTTTTGGTGAATCAGCTCCAGCTAACGAGCTATTTGAATTCTTCGGCTTCACCGTAGAAAACATCGTTAACAAAGCAAACGCATTGTTTTAAGCAACTGCTTTAACATTTAAAAGCCCGCGCAGTGTAAACAGGGCGGGCTTTTTTATGAGTTATACTTTTATCACTTCCTCTAAAGCGCAGCGTCTCTTCGTCCTCTTTGTGCATAAATTACCAAAAGATCTGTTCGAAGCTCGTAGCCCGTTGCTCGAAGCAAATTTCCCTATAAAATCGTTATTTTTTTAACCTTTTGGCTTCTAAATGAGTAATTTTCAAAGCACTTAACTTGCAAGCCTTTCTCGTATCAGGCACTGTGAGCATAATTAAAATTATAAACTTAAATAAACAGGAGTGAGGATGTCTCAGTTTGATAATGTAAGTGTCGTTAAACAGGCCAACGTATATTTTGACGGTAAAGTATCGAGTCGTACCGTGGTATTTGGTGATGGCAGTACAAAAACATTAGGTTTTATGCAACCCGGTGAGTTTGAATTCGCAACCAGTAAAAAAGAATTGATGGAATTAAATGGCGGCCAATGGGAAGTGTTACTGCCAGGTGAGATTGAATGGCAAACAATGTCGGCAGGTGAATCATTTAACGTAGATGCTAATGTTAAATTCCAAGTAAAAGTCGCTGACTTTGCAGATTACTGTTGTTCATACACCGAATAAATATATAGTTGATTAAATTATCAGCACATCTGAAAGGCCGCTATCACGCGGCTTTTTGCATACTTAATGCTAAATGAATGATCTAAATCAGGTGCGGTAATAAATAATTGCTAAATTTAGCTATTTTCTCTTGTGTTAATTCGTTTAGCCCCCAATACTAAGTATGAGGTAACATAAAAAAGGATACCCTATGAAAATTAATCTTTCTGGTCACCATGTTGACGTTACTGATTCTATTAAAGAACACATTAACGAAAAGTTTTCTAAAATTGAGAGTCATTTTCCATCATTGATAGCGCTCGACATTATTCTTTCAAAAGAGCATCACAAGTTCCAAGCAGAAATTAGTACAAATTATGAAGGTGCGCGAATATCGGTTAAAGGGGAAAACGAGGTTATGTACCCAGCCATTTCCAGCGCAGCTAAAAAACTCGATGCCGCACTAAAGCATCGTAAAGGGCAAATAAAAGCGAACTTACATGAAAAGCCTGTAAGTACCACACCTGAAATAGCACACGAAATCATCCAAGAGATGAATTTAAATTAATAACTAACAATGTGTTATTTTTAAAAAGAGCCTAAGGGCTCTTTTTTATTGCCTGTAAATTAGGTAAGTTATGCATTCACACAGTTTATTAATGATAAAAATTAATAATAAAATCACATAACACACCAAATTTGAGAAGTTAATGCAGTACACACAAAGCACATGGAAGTCTAGGTTAGGGGCGCTCGGCCCAGGTATTTTAATGGCCACCGCTGCCATTGGTGGCTCACACTTAGTTGCATCGACTCAAGCTGGTGCATTATTTGGTTGGCAGCTATTCTGGCTTATTGTATTGGTTAACGTTTTAAAGTACCCGTTTTTTCGTTTTGGTATGGAATACACACTCGCTACTAAAAATAGTTTAGTCGAAGGGTATAAAAACCAAGGGCCTGGCTATTTTTATAGTTTTATTGCCCTCAATATTATCGCCGCAGTGGTAAACACCGCTGGTGTGTTGCTGCTCACAGCGAGCTTATTACACTACGCATTACCTATTAGCATTCCTGTTACCTTGTTGTGTTGGTTAATATTGGCTGTGTGTTTAATTATATTATTACTAGGGCACTTTAAAGCGCTCGATAACGTTGCAAAAGCTATTATGGGGCTACTTACTATAGCAACCATAACCGCATTAGTTATTGCTATAAATAACGGCCCTGTAGCGTCTGTAAACTATGTTGGTCCCTCACCATATGAACTTGCAATATTGGGCTTTATGGTTGCCTTAATGGGCTGGATGCCAGCGCCTATTGAAATTTCGGCTCTGAGCTCGTTGTGGCTTAAAGAAAAACAAGCTCAGCAAAGTGTGACTAAAAGCCAAGGCTTATTCGACTTTAATGTAGGTTATTGGTTAACCGCCGGGCTTGCGCTGGTATTTTTTAGTTTAGGTGCGTTAGTGCAATATGGGCAAAGCAGTAATATAGAGCTTGGCGGTGTAGCCTTTGCTAAACAGCTGATTGATATGTATGCACTTACTATTGGCGAGTGGGCAAGGCCTTTGGTATCTGCCATCGCGTTTTTGTGTATGTTTGGCACCACACTCACCGTGCTTGACGGTTACGCCCGCACACTTAACGAATCGCATAAACTTCTTGGTTTTAAGCAATCAAAACACAGCTTAAATACGTGGCTTATATTACAAGCATTGACCGGTATGGCGGTGATCTTATTTTTTAAATCAGCTCTTGGGCCCATGCTTACCTTTGCCATGACGCTTGCGTTTGTAACCACACCGGTTTTTGCATGGCTTAACTTCAGCCTAGTTCGCTCAGAGCCTGCGATTAAACACAGTCTACTTTTGCGTAGCTTAACCTGGTTGGGTTTGGTGTACTTGGTTGGTTTTGCTGTAGCGTTTGTGGTTTGGAAACTAGCAGCCTAATTAAAGCCCTAAAGTCTAAAATTAAATGAGGCATAAATGGATATTAGAACAGGCGAGCTTTCAAACCCACACGTTATAAAGTTACTACAAGCGCATCATAACGATATGCTAAAGCACTCACCTGTTGAGAGCGTACATGCACTTGATGTGAGTAAACTCACTCAACTCGATGTAACCTTTTATAGCTTATGGGTTGATAATAATTTAGCGGGTGTTGGCGCATTAAAAGCGCTCAATACAACTCATGGCGAAATTAAATCAATGCGTACCTCAAGTAACTATTTACGCCAAGGCATAGCGGCTAAGTTACTCACTCATATTATTGAGCAAGCGACCTTGCGAGGTTATAAAAAGTTAAGCTTAGAGACCGGCACTGCAAAAGCATTTTTACCCGCGCAAAAGCTTTATACTCAGTTTGGTTTTAAAGAGTGCGAACCGTTTTGGAATTATGAGCTAGATCCATATAGCTTATTTATGAGTAAAGCGCTTTGAGTAAAAATGAACGAGAAAGTAAGGTTTCATAGTCATAGGACGTATATATTATCTGTATGGCGGTTCAGTTTGTGAAGTCGATAGTCAAAAATTATGATGCATGAAGTCAATATTTGACACTTTAGCTCCATGAAGTGGAACCGAGATCATGTTATGTTACTAAGATTGCATCTAAGGGAAATGTTAAATGTTCAAGCGTCTAAAAGTAAAAGTAGGTCGATTTTATATACATTATTTTTTTGGTTTGCTCTGTGGCTTTCAATAGCAATTCTTTTATACGGCTTATTTATAATTTTATCAGCAAAGGGAGAGTCCAGTAATATTTTAGCAAGCTTTGGAAGCTTTTCTGGTGGAATGGCTACAGTTATAGCTGCTCTTGTTGCTGTAAGAGAATTTATATTATTTAGGCATAATCAAGGTGTTAAAGAGTTTAGAGAGTTTTTCAGTACACAGGTACAATCTTTGCCTAATTTTGTTCTTGAGATGTCCGATGAGGCTTATTTACTATTTGCTAAGTTGGATCGTAAAGTTAAAGAAGATTTAAAAAGACCCGGAGTAATCCATGAAATCCAAGAGCTTGAGAATAAATTAAAGCTGTTTGAAGAAGAAGTTTCTATCCGATAGCATCAGCCAAGTACAGATTCAGCTAATATTTTTTCTATGAGTACATACTTAGAAATATTACTAGGCACTAAAACTAAACGTTTGATTTGTATTTTAGAAGAGTTAAGGGACGCAATTCTTAATTACGAGTTGAGAGCTGATTTTTATATCAATACAGTTACAAAAATGAGTAGCTCAGAAATAAAGTGTGATTACGTAGTTAATAATAAAAACGAGTTTATATCGCACTATCCTGGCTTGGATTACAAACGAAGAGGATCACTATTTCATAGGATGCCAAAGCTCCTAGGAGCTAAACGTAATTCAATAATAGGTGAAGTCTTTAAAATATATGAAGAGTTTAAAGAGTTAAAGATAACTTAAAAATTACGACCATAAAAGAAACTACTATTTCTAAATAACCACAAGTATGAGAGGAGTTTGGCTTGCATACAATTAACGCGGTACGTCGGATTGTTTCTGGTATATCCATCATTTTGTCGGATGACGTGGCTTCGCCACTTATCCGACCTACGTCAAAAGGTAGGTTGGTTAAGCCGGAGGCGCCACCCAACAAAGTTATAGGTTCACGCCCGAAGCTCTGCTGCTAGCGCTGAGCTGTCGTAAATTAATATTTAACTCAGCTCTTTTATCGCTCTACTTATCCCATCTAAACTTAGTGGGTACATTCTGTTATCCATCAGCTGCTTTATAAAATCAATTGATTGATAGTACGGCCAGTGTTCAACCGGTTGTGGGTTGAGCCACGCGACTTTATCAAAGTGATTTGTGATTCGGTTTAACCACGCACTGCCGGGTTCTTCATTCCAATGTTCTACTGAGCCGCCAGGGTAGGCAATTTCATATGGGCCCATAGTGGCATCACCAACAAATATAACTTTGTAGTCGCTAGTAAACTTGTTGATGAGTGTCATGGTGTCAATAACGTTTGAGTGGCGGCGTTGGTTATCTTGCCAAACGTGTTCGTATAAACAGTTATGAAAGTAGTAAAACTCTAAATGTTTAAACTCACTGTGGGCGGCGCTAAATAACTCTTCACAGGTATGAATGTAGTCATCCATTGAACCGCCAATATCAAACAGCATCAATACTTTTATCGCGTTGTGGCGCTCGGGTGCCATCTTTACATCGAGCATGCCACCTTGTTTGGCGGTTGCGCGTATGGTTTCGTTTAAATCAAGGGTGTCGCTTGCGCCAGTACGAGCAAATTTGCGGAGTTTTTTAAGTGCCAGCTTTATGGTACGAGAGCCAATTTCGCGGTCAGAATCTAGGTTACGGTATTCGCGCTTATCCCACACTTTTACTGCTTGGCGATTGCGGCTGCCGTCTTGACCAATGCGAACGCCCTCAGGGTTATAACCATATGCACCAAAAGGCGAGGTGCCGCCTGTACCTACCCACTTATTGCCGCCAGCATGGCGTTTTTGCTGTTCTTCTAAACGCTCTTTTAGGGTTTTCATTAGCTCGTCGAGCCCGCCCATGGCTTTTAGTTGGGCTTTTTCTTCATCGCTTAGGTGCTTTTCAAACTCTTTACGCAACCAATCTTCAGGTAAGTTGTGTTGTTGTTTTAAGCTCTCGAGTAGGTCTAAGTCGGCAATACCGCTAAAGTAATCGCTAAAGGCTTTATCGAATCGATCAAAGTGCGTTTCGTCTTTTACCATAATAGTGCGCGCTAAATGATAAAACGCGTCTACATCAGCAAATATAACGCCTTGTTTTAAAGCGTTAATTAAATCGAGTAGTTCGCGCAGGCTCACAGGCAAGCGGTATTTACGTAGCGTGAAAAAAAACTGTACCAACATGTTAGCGACGGCTCATAAACGCAAGTTTTTCGATTAGGCTTATGTCTTGCTCGTTTTTAAGCAGTGCGCCAAACATCGGCATTAAACCGCCTTTTTGCGCTTTGTCGTGCAGGGTTTTTGCGTCTATGTCTTCAGCCATTAATAGTTTTAACCAATCCAGCAATTCGCTGGTTGATGGCTTCTTTTTAAGGCCGTTGGCTTCGCGTAAGTTAAAAAATACTTCTAGCGCTTGGCGAACTAAATCTTGTTTAACATGCGGGTAGTGCACATCAATAATTTGCTGCATTTCGTCGCTATTTGGAAAATCAATATAATGGAAAAAACAGCGACGTAAAAACGCATCAGGCAGCTCTTTTTCATTGTTTGATGTGATGATCACAATAGGGCGCTCTTTAGCCACAATGCGCTCACCGGTTTCGTATACATGAAATTCCATTTTATCGAGTTCGAGCAGTAAATCGTTTGGAAACTCAATATCGGCTTTGTCTATTTCATCAATAAGCAGTACTGGGCGTTTGCCGTTTAACTCAGCGTACATGAAGGCTTGCCACAGCTTACCTTTAACTATGTAGTTGCTAATATTGTGAACGCGCTCATCACCTAGCTGGCTGTCGCGCAAACGCGATACCGCATCGTACTCGTACAAACCTTGCTGCGCTTTAGTGGTTGATTTTATATGCCACTGAATAAGCTCAGTATCTAAACTTTTCGCTAACTCTTCAGCCAGCATGGTTTTACCTGTGCCAGGCTCGCCTTTAATTAAAAGCGGTTTTTGCAGCATAATAGCGGCGTTTACTGCCTGTTTTAATGCTGAGCTTGCGATGTAATTATCAGTAGAATTAAATTGCACGGGTTATCCTTTATCTGGTCTGAGCAGTAATTATTATGCGTTATAATGCCATAGTTAATCGGCTTCACCAAGGTAGGCAAAACGGGCGATAGTTTTACCGTCTTTTTCTACGGTTTCAGTAAACATACTTAGTGGGCGTGCCCATATGCCGTATTCACCGTATAAGGCTTGGTAAATAACCAATTGCTCGTTGGTTTCGCTGTGAGTCACCACATGCATAACTTTATATTGTGGACCTTTGTAGTGTTGATATAAACCCAGTTTTAGTGCTGTAGTCATAGTCTGTTATCTTGTATAATTTGCCTTCGCTTTTTATTATGCCAAAGAATACAGCAATACTATGAATTATATTTCTCTTGATGATTACAAAAAAGCCTGGGTATTTCGCCACAAAGATATTCCGGTTTCAGATATTGATGCAGCCAATATTAAACCCATGACCAGCGAGCGTGCCGCCGTACTGTGGACAACCATGGTGAGTCGCGAACATGATCATCCAGACTTTTTTGATAAAACCGATTGGTGCGCGCAAGAGCAAAACTTTAGCCAAGAAATTAATTGGGAAGATGCGTGGGAAAGCGAAGAACCCCAATTTCCAGATGCTATTTTGAACCACTTAGATTGGCAGGCTAATACCACAGTGTATTTTTGCATGGCACGCGACAATATTATCGAAACGACATTTGATGTGTTTAAACGTAACTGGCAAAACTTTATGTTTTTGGCTGATGGCAGCTTATTAATAGGTAAAAAGCGAAGTACTATGGTGCAATTTTTAGAATCAGGTATCGCAAAATTAGGTGAAAAGCCAAGCGCTTAAATTACTACAAGTGCTTAAAAACTGTGCATTACTGTGTTATAAAACAGTATTAAAATGTTTTTTTGAGTACAGCGATTGGTTGCTAAAAATAAGCAGTTTAACACAAGCCAGCAAGTTGAAATGTGGCAAACTGATGCACAAAAAGTGCTTTACGCACAATTATGCAATGCTTTTTATCAGCGTGAAGTTCAGCGCTTAGTGGCTGAACCTAATGGTGACCGTTTACGCAGGCAATTAAAAAGCCTGCCTTATTATATTGAACGTGCCGCAACACGTGTAGCGAATGCACCATTGCCTTTTACGCTTGATGCGCAAAATGGAGGCTGGCTTGAAAAACAAAAACCTACACCGCCAGAGGCTAATCCTGCAGCGAATGAACTTTTTTATCAAGCGCATGCCAAAGTAGGGCTAATAATTCCGGTATTATTACAAAGTCACGGTCAAATTCGGGTTAGAATAGATAGCATTGATCAAGTAGCTGATACGCAACTGCATTGTAATGAACTTGGCTGGTTTGATTTTTTAGGCCAAGGACTTGAGCAACAAAGTGCGCAATTGCTTAAACCTAGTAAAACGAGCCTTGCAGCGGCGTGTTGTGGCCACCAGTGGCAGTTTTCAAAGCGTAGCACGCCACGGGTTTTGTCATTACGGGAAATGTTACTAGCTGCCAATATTAATTGGCGCAATGTTAAGCGGCCGCTAGCATAAGTAGATAATTAAAAATTAAAATAAGGAGTGTTTAATGCGATTTTTTCAATTTGGCTTGTTGTGCTTAGCACTTTTTATCCAGTATCGCCTTTGGTTTGGTCATAACGGGGTGCAAGACTACACCCGTTTAAAAAATGCGGTGGCATCGCATCAACAAACTAACGAAAAACTAATAAAGCGTAATAAAGTATTAAAAGCGGATATAGAAGATTTAAAGCTCGGCCACGAAGGCATTGAAGAGCGTGCCCGCAACGAATTAGGAATGATTAAACCGGACGAAACCTTTATTCGTGTTTTACCGGCTCAACACCATGACAAATAAACAAACTATTGCTGCTATTGTTCCTGCCGCAGGTGTTGGCAGTCGAATGCAACACACAACACCAAAGCAATATATTTCCTTAGCAGGGAAAACCATTCTAGAGCATACGCTCGCTAAGTTATCGCAGTTACCGCAGTTAAACTCTATAGTGGTGGCTCTGAGCGAAACCGACCCCTACTTTGACGACCTTACACTAGCTGACCCTCGCATTGTGCGTGCCACTGGTGGCAAAGAGCGTGCAGATTCAGTGTTAAACAGTTTATTGTTTTTAGCCGCTAACCCACCGACTTGGGTTTTGGTGCACGACGCTGCAAGACCTTTAGTAGATGTTGCTGATATAGAGCGCCTAATAGCACAGTGCATGCAGGCTGATGAAGGCGGCATTTTAGCAAGCCAAGTAAAAGACACCATAAAACGAGGGCAAAGCCATGCGCAACAAACTGTGCCTCGTGACGATTTATGGCAAGCGCTTACCCCGCAACTGTTTAAATACGACGAGCTTAAAACGGCATTGCAAAATGCGCTTAACAGCGGCGTTACTATTACTGATGAAGCCAGTGCAATGGAGTGGGCAAATAAACCGGTAAAACTGGTAGCAGGGCGTAGTGATAATATTAAAATTACCACCCCAGAAGATTTAGATTTAGCAGGCTTTTTACTGCAAAAACAAAATAATGAGAGTGCAACATGATACGAATAGGCCATGGTTTTGACGTGCATAAATTTGGAGGCCAAGGGCCTTTAACTATCTGCGGCGAAAAAATTGATTATCCACAAGGCTTTTTAGCACACTCAGATGGTGATGTGGCTATTCATGCATTATGTGACGCTATTTTAGGCTCATTAGCGCTGGGCGATATTGGTAAGCATTTTCCGGATACGGCTAGTGAATATGAAAATATCGATAGCCGTATTTTACTTCGCCATGTAGTGAACCTAGCTAAGCAACAGGGTTATGTATTGGGTAATGCGGATGTCACTATTGTGGCTCAAGCACCAAAAATGCTGCCGCACATTCAAGCAATGCGAACCAATCTTGCTAGTGATTTAAATGCTGAGCTTTCACAGGTAAATGTAAAAGCTACCACTACTGAAAAGCTCGGTTTTGAGGGGCGAAAAGAAGGCATTTCAAGCCATGCCGTGGTCATTATGAGTAAACAAAACGCATGAGCGAATTAAATTATTTATATGGTGCGCCGCTTTCCAAAGCTGATTTTAAAACCACCGCAGAAGACTTTATGGTTGATGAAGATCTCGGTATAGAGTTTACCGGCAGTGGCGAACATGTGTGTTTGCAAGTGGTTAAAAAGGGTGAAAACACCCAATATGTTGCCAAGCTGATTGCACAAAAAGCGGGTGTATCGCCGCGTGATGTAAGCTATGCCGGTATGAAAGACCGTCATGGAGTATGCTCGCAGTGGTTTAGCGTCAAAGTACCGATTAAAAAGCATATTGATTTTACTGAGCTGAATAGCGAAAGCGTGTTTGTAGTATCGCAGCAGCGTCATGAGCGAAAATTACGCACCGGTTGTCATAAAGGAAATAGATTTTCCATTACCTTGCGCAATGTAACCGAGCCGCTTGATATTTTGTGCCGTATAAACGCAGTACGCGCAGGTGTGCCTAACTACTTTGGTGAGCAGCGCTTTGGCCGTGATGGGCACAACCTAGTGATGGCCGAAAAAATGTTTGCTGGTGAGCGTATTCGCGATAAAAAGCTGCGAGGCATTATTATTTCTGCAGCACGTTCACATGTGTTTAATCAAATTGTTAGTTTACGCGTGGCTGAGCATGGTCTTGCTAAAACCATGCACCGCGAAGTATTTATGCTCAGTGGCAGTAATGCATTTTTTGAAGATGCGATAAGTGATGAAAATATTGCACGGCTTGCCTCTGGCGACATTATGATGTCGGCGCCCATGGTGGGCAAAAGTGAAAAAGGCTTAACCGAACAAGAAAAAACATGGTTGGCACCGTATCAAGCATGGTGTGATGGCTTAGGTGAGTTAGGGCTTAAAAACGAGCGCAGAATGCTGCGTTTAATCCCCCAAGAGCTAAGCATAGAAACACTTGATGAACGCACATTAAAACTCAGCTTTGGCTTACCCAAAGGCTGTTTTGCAACGGCTTTACTACGCGAACTGGTTGATTATACTGATGCCAGCCCACGCGAGCGAAAAGAAAAGGATAACGCAGATGAAGATTCTATTAAGTAATGATGATGGTGTTAATGCCAAAGGTATTGCTGTTTTATATCAAGCATTAACACAAATCGCTGAGGTAACGCTGGTTGCTCCAGATAGAAATTGTAGTGGTGCAAGTAACTCATTGACGTTAATGAACCCGCTGCGTGCCACAACGCTCGATAATGGTTTTATGTCTGTAAACGGAACGCCTACTGATTGTGTGCACTTAGGTGTTAATCAATTAGTGGATGAAAAACCCGATTTGGTTGTTGCTGGTATTAATCATGGCGGTAATTTAGGCGATGATACGCTTTACTCTGGTACGGTTGCTGCGGCGACTGAAGGCCGTCATTTAGGCTTACCAGCAATTGCGGTATCTTTGTGCTCTCATCATGGTGAGCATTTTGAAACAGCGGCAGCCGTTACTGTAAACATTATTAAAGGACTAGCCTCGCATCCGTTGCCCAAAGATCAGATCATTAATATTAATGTTCCCGATATTCCGCTCTCTGAGCTCAAAGGCGTTCAGGTAACTCGTTTAGGGGCTCGTCATAAAGCAGAAACCATGACCAAGCAAACCGATCCATGGGGACGCGATATTTTTTGGTATGGCTCACTAGGGCTTGAAAGCGACGCCGGCGAAGGTACTGACTTTTATGCGATTAATAATGGTTATGCATCAGTGACCCCGTTAAGCGTTGATATGACCGCTAAAGACAGTATTAAGGCCGTGGGAGAATGGTTAGCCGAGTTGGAGATTAACCGTGCTGGCTAATTATACCCGCAGTGCACAAGCGCTTTCAGACCTTTTACAGCGAGAGGGCGTAGAAGATAAAGAGGTTTTAAAAGCAATAGCGCAAATTCCTCGGCATATTTTTATTGATGATGTACTCAAGCATAAAGCGTATCAAAATACCGCGTTACCGATAGGGCAAGGGCAAACTATTTCTCAGCCTTATATTGTTGCCCGCATGACCGAGCTAATGCGATTGGCAGGTGTACAACATAAGGTGTTAGAAATAGGCACAGGGTCTGGCTATCAAACGGCGGTTTTGGCTAAAACCTTTGATAAAGTATATTCGGTAGAGCGTATTAAAGCTTTGCAATGGCAAGCTAAACGCCGATTACACCAGCTTGATTTGTACAATGTCGCCATGAAACATGGCGATGGTTGGCAAGGCTGGCAGTCACAAGCGCCATTTGATGGCATTATCGTGACCGCTGCGGCAACCACCATTCCCCCCGAGTTACTCGCACAACTTGCCGATGGAGGCGTATTACTCGCCCCTATTGGTGAGGCGGAACAAAAATTAACCATGGTTATTCGCCAAGGCGATAGCTTTACAGAGCATGTAATTGCGCCAGTTAGATTTGTACCTTTAGTCCCTGGTGATATTGAATAGGAATTCATTTTGAAGTTGTTTACCAAGTTATACGATATGGCGCTAGTGTGGGCTAAACACCGCCATGCAGAACGTTATTTAGCAGGAATGAGCTTTGCCGAATCGGTATTTTTTCCGGTCCCACCCGATGTAATGTTAGCCCCCATGTCGCTAGCGCAACCGAGTAAGGCATGGCGATTTGCAAGCTTTGCCACGGTTGCGTCTGTGCTCGGCGGCGTGCTAGGTTACCTGCTTGGATTTTGGTTGTTTGAACCGGTTGTAGAGCCCTTTATTGCGCAAATGCAATGGCAAGATAAATTTAATACGGCGCTTGCATGGTTCAAAGATTATGGTGTTTGGGTGGTATTTATAGCGGGATTTTCGCCTATTCCTTATAAAGTGTTCACCATTGGCGCTGGTGTATTACAAATGGCGTTTTTACCTTTTATTATTGCTTCTGCTGTTGGCCGTGGCGCGCGTTTCTTTTTAGTTTCTGCTTTAATGAAATGGGGCGGAGTTAAAATGGAACAAAAATTACGTCAATATATTGAAGTACTTGGCTGGGCAGTGGTTGCTTTAATCGCTGTTGCGTACCTATTGTTGCGATAATTGCCATAATATAATGATATTAAAACAGAGGGCAAAACACATTGAATAAACAAATACGCTGTTATGTTGCTTTATTTATTAGTGTTTTGCTTTGTGCATGCTCGTCTCGCCATGTTCCCGCTCCTGTAAGTAGTTTAAATAATAATATTAATGACTATCCTTCACGGATTAATATTAACGGTGGTAAGTACACGGTACAAAAAGGCGATACACTTTATTCGATTGCTTTTAGTGCTGGAAAAGATTTCAGAGAACTTGCAAAAAATAATTCAATTCCATCACCTTACACTATTGTTCCTGGTCAGGTTGTATCCCTTTTAGAACCAAGTAGGTCAAGGGTTACACAAAAAAAGCATAAAAAGAAAGCTGCTAAAAAGCCTTCTCATTTACAAAAAAGTAACAGAAAATTAAAGAAAGAGCTTGATAAGCCGAAAAAACGTAGGTATGTTCAAAAACAAGCTAACCAAAAAATTAGTCAGTCTCAAGGTTCTTCAACTAAAAAGTTGAGTTGGTTTTGGCCTGCTAAAGGTAAAATAACAAAACGCTTTTCTAACAAGGAAAATGGTTATAAAGGCCTACAGATTGCTAATAAAAAGGGTACTACCGTACTCGCCGCGGCAAAAGGAACAGTAGTTTACGCGGGAAGTGCGCTAAGAGGTTACGGTAATTTAATTATTTTGAAACATAACGATGATTACCTAAGTGCTTATGCACATAATTCAACGTTACTTGTGAAAGAAAAGCAAATAGTGAAGGCGGGACAAAAAATAGCAGAAATTGGTAATTCAGAGTCTTCAGTAACGGCACTTCGTTTTGAAATTCGTTATCGAGGAAAAGCTGTTAACCCTGCTAAGTACCTACCCTGAACTGAAGGAATTGATTGACTGTTCTGGAGAAGGCTCATGGCTAATACAGCAAAAGCTAATAAAACGACTACAGACCTTAATCATAAAGTTATTGATAGCTTGCTCAGGAGAAGTCTTATGGCTGATGTAGCAAAAGCTGAGAAAACCCCCACTGATGATAAGTTTGACGACTCTAAAGTAGAGGAGACAACGAAGTTACTTGATGACGTGGAAGATGAAGATGTATTTGTAAAAGAAGAAGTCACTAAAAACCTCGACGCCACCCAGTTATACTTAGGCGAGATTGGTTTTTCCCCTCTATTAAGTGCAGAAGAAGAAGTATTTTTTGCACGAAAATCGCTGAAAGGCTGCGAAGCCTCCCGAAAACGCATGATCGAAAGTAACTTACGCTTAGTTGTAAAAATTGCGCGTAGATACAACAATCGTGGGCTTGCTTTACTTGATTTAATTGAAGAAGGTAATCTTGGGCTGATCCGGGCGGTTGAAAAGTTTGATCCTGAACGTGGTTTTCGATTTTCTACTTATGCCACATGGTGGATACGCCAAACTATTGAACGGGCAATAATGAATCAAACCCGTACTATTCGTTTACCTATTCATGTAGTTAAAGAGCTTAACGTTTATTTACGTACAGCCCGTGAGCTAACGCAAAAGCTTGATCATGAGCCAACCGCAGAAGAAATAGCAGAAAGCTTAGACAGACCAGTCGAAGATGTAACAAAAATGCTTCGCCTAAATGAAAAAATAGCGTCTGTAGATATGCCTATTGGTGGTGAAAACGACAGTGCATTGTTAGATGTGATTGCCGACGAAAAAAATGTCGGTCCTGAAGGTGAAGTACAAAACAATGATATGAATACGCATATTATTGACTGGTTAGGTGAATTGAATCCTAAGCAGCGCGAAGTACTGGCACGTCGCTTTGGTTTACTCGGTTATGAGCCTTCAACGCTTGAAGATGTGGGCCGTGAAATTGGGTTAACCCGTGAAAGAGTTCGCCAAATACAGGTTGAGGCGCTACGTCGGTTAAAAGATATTTTGCAACAAGAAGGGTTAAGTACTGAGAGCTTATTTGAACAGTTCGCTTAATCTAAACACGCAATAAAATTAAATACAGCCCGACTTTTTAAGTCGGGCTGTTTGCGTTTAAAGTAGTGCTTTTAATTTATAAAGCAGTTCATGCGCCTGACGCGGTGATAGGTTATCAGGGTCTATCGCGCTCATTTGTTGCTCCAATTCACTTGGTTGAGTGGTTTGTGGTTCACTATCAAACGGTAAAACCTGCTGCTCTGTGGTGACTGTTGTGACACTTTGATGGTTTTCAAGCAAGCTTAGCTTTTGTTTTGCTTGGGCTATAACCGCTTTAGGCACGCCGGCCAGAGCTGCTACTTGTAAACCAAAACTCTTACTCGCTGCGCCATCTAATACAGTATGCATAAAGGCAATGGTATCATTGTGTTCAATAGCATCTAGGTGCACATTAACCAGCCCAGGTGTTTGTTCTGCAAGCTCAGTGAGTTCAAAGTAATGGGTTGCGAACAGAGTTTTAGCCGCGATTTTTGAAGCGAGATGATCCGCCGTCGCGTATGCCAGTGATAAACCATCGTAAGTACTGGTTCCTCGGCCTATTTCATCCATTAATACCAATGATTGTGCGGTGGCATTATTTAAAATTGCCGCGGTTTCTGTCATTTCAACCATAAAGGTAGAGCGCCCAGATGCTAAGTCGTCACTAGCGCCAATACGGGTAAATATTCTATCAATATTACCAATTTTAGCGCTATCGGCAGGGACATAACAGCCAATGTGCGCCATAAGCACAATAAGGGCAGTTTGGCGCATGTAAGTTGATTTACCGCCCATGTTAGGGCCGGTAATTATCAACATTTTACGCTGGCTATTGAGTTCTACAGGATTGGCAATAAACGGGTCTTTCATTACTTGCTCAACCACAGGGTGGCGGCCTTGTTTAATGCTAATATTATCGTTATCGCAAAGCTCTGGCTTGGCATAATTAAGTGTTTGGGCACGCTCTGCTAAATTGTTCAGTACATCTAAATCGGCAATGACTGAGGCCATTATTTGTAGCTGCTCAATATGCGGCGCTATAAATTCAAATAACTGTTCGTATAGCTGTTTTTCCAGTGCCAGCGCTTTTGATTGGCTGCCAAGCACTTTATCTTCGTGCTCTTTAAGCTCTGGAATTATATAGCGCTCGTTATTTTTTAACGTTTGACGACGAATGTAATCTGCAGGGACTAAATGCGAGTTAGCGCGGCTCACTTCAATAAAAAAGCCATGCACGCGGTTGTAACCAATTTTAAGCGTACTAATGCCCGTGCGTTCACGTTCGCGTTGCTCTAGTTGTTCAAGCACATCGGTTGCACCTTGGCTTAAATTACGCCACTCATCGAGTTCGCTGTTATACCCTGGCGCAATAACACCACCATCACGAATTAACACTGGTGGGTTATCAATCACTGCACGTTCAAGTAATGCTTGAAGCTCGGGGAGCTCTTTAGAGTGGGCAATAATATGAGAAATACGCGCATCTGTGGCATCGTTTAATAAGCTATGTAGCGGTGCTAATGCTTGAAGCGCACTACGAAGCCTTGTTAAATCACGTGGCCGAGCAGTATGTAATGCCAAACGAGCAATTACACGTTCTATATCACCAATATCTCTAAGAGCGTCATGCAGCTCACTGCATAATTGCACATCTAAAATAGCACTAATGGCATTTAGACGAGAATTTAACTCGTCTTTATTGCGAATAGGAGTATGAATACGACGTTTAAGTAATCGCGAGCCCATAGCCGTTGCTGTTTTATCAAGTACTTGGGCAAGGGTATTTTCAAAGCCACCGGATAAATTAACGGTGAGTTCAAGGTTTTTACGGGTAGGCGCATCTAAAATTACCGCGTGTTCATTATGCTCAAGAGTAATTGCACGAATGTGCGGTAATGCAATACGTTGGGTATCTTTTACGTATTGCATTAAACAGCCTGCCGCTACCAAGGCGCTATGCGCTTTGTCGACCCCAAAACCGACTAAATCTTTGGTGCCAAACTGCTCACAGAGTAAGTGTTGCGCGGTATCAAGGTCAAACTCCCAATCAGGGCGACGACGCGCTCCCTTAATATGTTCAATTAAATGAGTGTTTTCAAAGTGTTCACTATATAGTAATTCAGCAGGCGCTAAGCGTTGTAGGGTTGAGCTAAATGCTTCATCGGTACTAACTTCAACAATGTTGAAGCGCCCAGAGTTGATATCAAGATACGCAACACCGTATAAGCCTTTTTTATTTTGCCAAACACTGGTTAGTAAGTTGTCTTGGCGCTCTTGTAATAAGGCTTCGTCAGAAATAGTACCAGGAGTTACAATACGTACTACTTTGCGCTCAACAGGGCCTTTGCTGGTGGCAGGGTCGCCCACTTGTTCACAAATAGCCACCGACTCGCCCATTTGCACTAAGCGGGCTAAGTAGTTTTCTACCGCATGATAAGGCACGCCTGCCATAGGAATAGGATCGCCCCCTGCTTTGCCACGGTGAGTTTGTGAAATATCAAGCAACTGCGCGGCGCGTTTTGCGTCATCAAAAAAGAGTTCGTAAAAATCCCCCATCCGATAAAACAATAAAATATCGCGATGCTCTGATTTTATTTTTAGATACTGCTGCATCATAGGGGTTTGTTGTTTTATAGTGTGCGGTGCATAAAGATCAAACGACATGTATTTACCCAAAGGCTGAATATGGAATTACATCAAGAGATTAAGACACTTGCTGCGCAATTAGGCGCTATTTTAACGGATAAACGCTTATGGATCACTACCGCTGAATCATGTACTGGTGGTGGAGTGAGTTATTCGCTTACCGATACCCCAGGCAGCTCAGCATATATTGACCGTGCATTTGTCACTTATAGCAATAACGCAAAGCATGAATTACTCAATGTGAAGCATGATACCCTAGAGGAATTTGGCGCGGTGAGCGAACAAACAGTCATTGAGATGGCAGCAGGCGCTTGTAAGGCTGCAAATGCTGATATTGGCATTGCTATTTCAGGGATTGCAGGACCCGGTGGTGCTACTGAGGGCAAACCGGTAGGGCTCGTGTGGTTTGGACTGCAAATTAACGGTAAACACTGGACGTTTGAACAAGTATTTAATGGTAACAGGGCGCAAGTTAGGCTGCAAGCTATTGTATTTTCTTTAAAAATCATAATAGAGAAGATAAAATAATAAAATTAGCTTGATACTGTGATTTCATACAGTATACTTGTCTGTATTAGCTGGATTTGGAGAAGAAAATGAACGATAACAAACAAAAAGCGTTGGACGCAGCTTTATCACAAATTGAACGTCAATTTGGTAAAGGCTCAATCATGAAATTGGGTGACAATAAAGCGTTAAACATTGACGCTGTATCAACAGGCTCGCTAGGTATTGATATTGCCTTAGGCATAGGCGGCTTGCCGATGGGGCGTATTGTTGAAGTATATGGCCCAGAGTCATCAGGTAAAACAACGCTAACATTGCAAGTTATCGCTGAAGCTCAAAAAGAAGGTAAAACCTGTGCCTTTGTTGATGCTGAGCATGCTCTTGATCCAATTTATGCACAAAAACTAGGTGTTAACATTGATGAGTTACTGGTATCTCAACCAGATACAGGTGAGCAAGCACTGGAAATTTGTGACATGTTAGTGCGTTCAAGCGCGGTTGATGTAGTGATTGTCGATTCGGTTGCAGCATTGACACCAAAAGCTGAGATTGAAGGCGACATGGGTGATTCACACATGGGTCTACAAGCACGTTTAATGTCACAAGCATTACGTAAGCTTACAGGTAACATTAAGCGTTCAAACACACTATGTATTTTCATTAACCAAATCCGTATGAAAATTGGTGTAATGTTTGGTAACCCTGAAACAACAACTGGTGGTAATGCCCTGAAATTTTACGCCTCTGTACGTATTGATATTCGCCGTATTGGTTCGGTAAAAGAAGGCGATGAAGTTGTTGGTAATGAAACGCGCGTTAAAATTGTGAAAAACAAAGTTGCACCGCCGTTTAAACAAGCTGAATTTATCATTATGTATGGCGAAGGTATTTCTAAGCAGGGCGAGCTGATTGATTTAGGTGTTAAGCACAAAATTGTTGAAAAAGCGGGTGCTTGGTACAGCTACAATGGCAACAAAGTTGGCCAAGGTAAGTCTAATTCGATTAAGTTCCTTAAAGAAAACCCTGAGATTGCAGATGAAATTGAAGGTAAATTGCGTGAGATGCTATTGCTAAAAGCAACGGTTGAGCCAGAAGATGGCGAAGACGTATTAGGTGATGAAGGCGACCTTTAAGCCAATTAGTTTTAAAGCTTGATTTGACCTGAGCTTAAAAAAAGCGCTAACCATTTAGGTTAGCGCTTTTTTATTGTTTGCTAATAAATAGTCTTAAGCTCTGCTCAAGAGAGCCCAGTACTTAGGTTTACAGCTGCCAGTTAACTGACAATGAGTAGTTACGAGGTGCCCCGTAGTAACCTTGTGCCCAATAGAGGCTGTGTATGTATTTTTCATCACTGCTGTTATTAACATTGAAGGTAACACCGACGTTTTGAGTAATTTCGTAGGTGGCCATTAAATCTAATATGCCATAAGCCCCTTGTTTTGTAGTTGCCAATGCGTTGCCTGCTGGATCTTTTACTTGCACACGGCTAATAGAATCTTGCCAGCGGTAATTAGCACCTAAAGTTAAACCATCAATAAATGGCACTTGATAAGTGGCAGCCATTTTTAATTGGTTTTCTGGTGTGTAATCTTTAACAAGTTCGTCACCATCAATACTTAGATTACTAAAGCTGATGCTGGCACTTAAATCATCAGTTAAGCGACCGCTTAGCTCAATTTCGAAACCATCACTGTTAATACCATCTGCAGCATAATAACGCGTATCGCTAGGAAGAGAGTCTGGAAGTGCAACAGCAAGTCCATCTTGCTTAGCATCAAAATAGGCCAACGTGACAAACACTTGATCACCTAAAAGCTGTGCTTTTAAGCCAACCTCAGCACTTTTGCCAATAACCGGAGCCAGTTGTTCAGCGTTAATGTCTAACTCTTTTTGTGGCACAAACGTTTCGGTGTAGCTAGCATACGCTGATAACGACTCTGTAAAATCGTACACCGTACCAATGTAAGGAATAACCTCTGAGTCATCGCGGGTTTGCACTACACTATAAGCAGTACCTTTAGTTTCCCAGTCGGTATAGCGTATGCCAGCCAAAATGCTTAATGGTTCTGCTAGTTTTATACGAGTTGAAACATAGGCCGATCTTTGTGTATTTTGTACATCACTGCCGTTAGGTTTATCAACCAGCGTTGCTTCTGGTGCTATCCCATCCCAAGTCGCTAAATCAGGCATCGCAGGGAAACCATTTCCTGTGCTGTAGTCATAAAGCGATTGGTCATTAAAGTCCATGTTTGCTTGGCTAATGCCGAATGATAAGTCGTGCTCTAGTGAAAATAACTCAAACTTACCGCTGGCATATAAGTCAAACAAATCTTGGGTGTCTTTGTAATCATAACGACTCGCATAGCCGGTTAAACCTAAACCAGTTTCTTTATCTGGGGTACCATATACATAAAATAACTCAGAATTTTGTTCATTTTTTATATGGGCATAACGGGCTTTAGCAACCCAAGTCGCTGATAAGTTTTGCTCAAGTGTTACATAGATACGTTCAGCGCTATTATCCCAATACGACCAATCTGCAGCTGTACTAGTTGACTCATCATAATCAGTTGGTGAACCATCAGTGTAATAAAGCGGTAACGCGCCCCATAGAGGGCTATCGGCATCTTTTTGTTGGTTTACATAGTTAATGCTTAGTAGTGTATCGTCAGTTAGCTTACCCTCATAGGCAAGGTAGGCAATGGTCTTATCGGTTTCGTAACGGTCTAGGTACGACTCTTTATCTTGCTTAGTAAATACAGCACGAACAGCGTGTTCATCGTTAATCGGTGCGGAAACATCAATATCTACACGTTTATTATTCCATGAACCATAAGAAGCCGATGCATTAGCTTGCGTTGTGTAGGTTGGCTTTTTTAGCACCATATTAATAGTCGCAGATGGGTTACCTGCACCGGTCATCATGCCATTGGCACCACGTACAATTTCAACGCGATCATAAATTGCAGTATCTAGTGTACCTTGAATTGAACCGGAATTTTGCGGTGTGCCTAAGCCATCAATTAAAAAGTTAGTTATTTCAAAACCACGCGCTTTAAAGTAAGTACGGTCAGTTTCTATTTGCTCTACTGTTACGCCAGGTGTGCTTTCTAATACTGCGTTAATATCATCAAGTGAAAAGTCATCCATCAGCGCGCGTGAAACAACAGAAATTGACTGTGGGGTCTCTTTAATTGTTAGACCTAGCTTAGTCGCAGACTGTGCTTCTTCGGTGATATAGTTTTTATGATGTTGCCCATAAACGGCTATTTTTTCTAGAGGCAGGTTGTCTTGCGTGTCGTTTGCAACAGCATATCCAGATAAAACCAGTGAAGTAAGTAGACTCAGTTTAAATGCAGAGTTTTTATGTTTGTGCAGCATCTTGTTTCCCATAAGATTAAATTTGGTTGGTAATTTAATCTAAATGAGAGTGATTTGCAATTACGTTTGCGCGGTATTTTACACGTCTTTGACATTTTTTAAGTAAAGCGCATGGATTTGGTTAACTTGAGCTCTGGTTAAAAACAAAAAAAGCGGCCGAAGCCGCTCAGGAAGTAAATCAGTATTTTAATTGGTTAGGAAATTAAAACGCATACTTTACAGAAAATTGTAAACGATCTAGGTCGCCATCTACGCCACTTTCAAGCTCTCGTTCTGCATGTTTAAATTCCGCACCAAAGGTTAGACGTTTAACCGGTGAGTATAAAATATTTGCGCTGTAGCTTTGGCTTGATTCTGTAGGGTCGCCATACATTGCAAGTAGGTTTTCATCATTATCAGCAGACAAGAACGAATATAAGAAAGTAGAGCGCCACTGGCTGTTCCACTTATGTTGATACGCAATAAAACCAGATGTTGAATCAATCGCATCTAGGTCATCACCATTAAGAACCGCACCACGTGCTACGTTTAGACCCACATAACGACCTAGTCCTTTACCTTGGGTAAGCATAAATTTTAGATTGTCTTGGCCAAGCTTCACCATACCCGAAGCACTAACACCAAATGAGGTTTCATCGGCATCAACACCACCTACTTTGTAGGTCAGTTGACGAGCAAGGGCTGTTACTACAAAGTTACCCCAATCAGCATTATGGGTGTAGCGTGCGGTAAAGTCAGGTAATGAGGCATCATCAGTTACGGCCATGCCACCGCCGGCTGTAGTAATTGTGCTTTCTGGGTTCTCTAACGAGAATGACCATGCACCCGCAGTGTATTTAATTTGAGATTGGCGAACGAACACTGTGCCTTCTGCTGGGCCAACAAAATCAAGCGCTTCTGGTAATGCACCAACGTTTTGAAAGTTTGACCATGTTTGACCAAATAACCAGCCATCATATGAGATAAATGCATGGCGAATGCGCGGAGAGTATGAATTAGACACACGCTCGTTGCCGCCAGGAGCTGACGCTAAAAAGTCTAGCTCTATTTTAGTTTTAACCGTTTTACCGTTATCTAATAAGGTAGCAGTTCCAAAATTAAAACGTGACTCACGAGCGTGCATATCAAATACGGCGTCTGAACTATTATCGTTACCAACGGTTAGTGTACTTGGCACATAAAAATCACGGCCAACACTGGTGCCCGCAGGAGCGCCTGCTGAGTAGTCACTCCACATTGCGTCGAGTTTAATGTATCCACCGTAGGTAAATTCTGTATCACCTATTTTTGCAGCATAAGCTGTGCTAGAAAGTGCACATAGTACAGCACTAGCTGCCAGTGTTTTAATTGGAGTAAATTTCATTGTTGCGTCCTTTTATAGGCTACTTGTTGTATGTTGTTTGCTTATGATATGTATTAATGTGTGTTACTTATATAGTACTAACAGATTGAATTTAATTATCTTTAATCTAATTTGTTAGTAAATACGAATTATTAATAAACAATCAAAGTTTTTAAATATTCAAGCTACTGTTGTATATGTACACAATTTACTCAATCAACTATTAGTCTATTAGACTAAGGTTTAATAATTATTGAGTGTTCATATACTTTTATTTAATAGTATGTTTTTTATGTAAATAGGGTGTAGCCATGAGGATTATAGATAAGATAATCGTTGTTTGAACTCAGATACAACTAATGTCTAATATTTAATAGTGCACTGCTGAGTAATCCTTGATGAAAAGCCTAAGGCAAGTAATATAAATTGGAGACTAATATGTCACAAAGTATCTATCCAGTTCCTGCGCACATTAAAAACGCAGCGCTCGTCGATAATGAAAAATATAATACGATGTATAAACAGTCTATTGAGGACCCTGAAGGGTTTTGGGCTGAGCACGGTAAGCGTCTTGACTGGTTTACTCCATATTCAAAAGTAAAAAACACTTCATTTGACAAAGGCCATATCAATATCAAATGGTATGAAGATGGCTACCTTAATGCCTCATATAACTGTATTGATCGTCACTTAAAAACAAAAGCAGATAAAGTAGCGTTAATTTGGGAAGGCGATGATCCTTCGCAAAGCGAAAATATTACCTACCAACAACTACATGATGAAGTTGCTAAATTTGCCAATGGTTTAAAAAAGTTGGGTGTGAAAAAAGGTGACCGTGTTGCCATTTACATGCCAATGAGCCCACAAGCTATATATGCAATGCAGGCTTGTGCTCGTATAGGCGCAATTCATTCAGTTATTTTTGGTGGTTTTTCACCGTCAGCTATTGCGGATCGTATTAACGACTCGGGCGCTAAAGTGGTGATCACGTCAGATGAAGGCCGACGTGCAGGTAACTGTGTTCCGCTCAAAACCAATGTAGATGAAGCCGTATTACAAGATTCAGTCACCACTGTTGAACATGTAGTGGTACATAAACTAACGTCAGGCGATGTTGATTGGCACGACCATGATATTTGGTGGCATGACTTAGTTGCAGATCAAGCGCCAGAGTGCGAACCTGAACACATGAATGCTGAAGACCCGCTGTTTATTCTGTATACCTCGGGTTCTACGGGTCAGCCTAAAGGTGTGGTTCATACCACCGGTGGCTATTTAGTCTATTCATCTATGACCCACGAATACATTTTTGATTTAAAAGACGATGATATTTTTTGGTGTAGTGCTGATGTTGGCTGGATCACAGGTCACAGTTATATTGCTTACGGGCCGCTCGTTAATGGGTGTACGCAAGTCGTATTTGAAGGCGTACCGACTTACCCAACAGCAGGTCGTATGGGTGAAGTGGTTGATAAACATAACGTGACAATTTTATACACAGCACCTACTGCCATTCGTGCATTGATGGCCAAAGGCGAAGAGCCGATTGCCAGCTCACATCGCGACAGCTTGCGCATTTTAGGTTCTGTGGGTGAGCCAATCAATCCAGAAGCATGGACCTGGTACTATGAAAAAATTGGTAAATCTAATTGTCCAATTGTAGATACTTGGTGGCAAACTGAAACCGGTGGCATCATGATTGCGCCATTACCAGGTGCAACCGATATGAAACCTGGCTCTGCAACTCGTCCATTCTTTGGTATTGCACCGGCGTTATTTGATGCTGAAGGCAATACATTAGAAGGTGCGGTTGACGGTAACCTTGTGATTTTAGATAGCTGGCCTTCACAAGCACGAACTGTGTATGGCGACCATGAGCGCTTTGAACAAACCTACTTTAGCGCTTATCCTGGTGTGTACTTTACTGGTGACGGTTGTCGTCGAGATGAAGACGGTGATTATTGGATCACAGGACGCGTTGATGACGTACTTAATGTGTCTGGGCACCGTTTAGGTACTGCTGAAATTGAAAGCGCATTAGTTGCTCATGAAGCTGTAGCTGAAGCGGCAGTGGTAGGTTACCCACATGATATTAAAGGCCAAGGTATTTACGTTTACATAACTCCTAATGAAGGCGTTACTGTGAGTGATGAGCTGACCAAAGAGATCCGTAATTGGGTACGTAAAGAGCTAAGCCCAATAGCATCACCCGATATGATTCAATGGTCGCCAGGTTTACCAAAAACACGTTCTGGCAAAATTATGCGTCGTATTTTACGTAAAATCGCGGCAAATGAGTACCAACAGCTTGGTGATACCTCAACACTTGCTGATCCGTCAGTGGTTGATGAGCTAGTAGAAAATCGATTAAATCGTTAATTTCGCGTTAAAAGCTTGATTAGAAGTTGATTCTAAACGTAGTATATCGGCTGTTGTCTATTGGACAGCAGCCGAATTTTTGGGAGTGAACAATGAGTCAGTTTTTAATAGCGGACGATCATCCGTTATTTCGTGAAGCACTAAAGGGCGCTTTGAGTGCAAAGTTTGCAGGTTTAGAAGTATTTGAATCAGCGGATTTTGATAGCACATTGCAGGTGTTAAGCGAACAAGAAGATCTTGATATATTACTACTAGATTTACACATGCCAGGTAACGGTGACTTATACGGCTTGATCCGTATACGTGAAGATTACCCAAGCTTACCTATTGCGGTGGTTTCGGGTAGTGAAGATGTAAATATTGTTTCGAAAGTTATGGGTTATGGGGCAATGGGGTTTATTCCTAAGTCATCATCATCTGACGATATTGCCAACGCAATTAACCAAATACTCGAAGGCGATACTTGGCTGCCAACCGAACTAAAAAGTAAAGTGGCTGAAATAGAAGGCGCAGATAGAGAAATTGCTGCACAAGTAGCATCACTTACTCCACAGCAATACCGTGTATTACAATATTTGCACGAAGGGTTACTGAATAAACAAATTGCGTACGAACTTCACATTTCAGAAGCCACAGTCAAAGCTCACATCACTGCCATATTTAGAAAACTCGGTGTTTATAATCGAACTCAAGCTGTTTTAATTGCTGCAAAACTACAACTAGAACCCATAGAGCAAGCCTAAGCAGACTAAATAAGAGGCGAGAGCCTCTTTTTTGCAATCCCATTACAACAAACCAATTAGTTAATTACCATGACATAACAAGTCATTCATCTTTATTACATGACCTGCTCAGAAAATAATGCTAGGTTACGGGCATTTTGTAATTAAGAGAGCATGGTATGTCAGACTCAATAGACTCACCACACACATCCCAAGATGAAAATCAGGTCGCAAAGGGCGGCTGGTTCAATCGATTTTTAGCCACAGTAGAATTTTTAGGGAACATGCTTCCCCATCCAATTACCTTATTCGCGCTGTTTTGTATTGCCATTATTTTATTTAGTGGCGTTGCCGATTGGTTTGGACTAAGTGCCATCGATCCTCGTCCTGAGGGCTCTGCTGGGCGCGATCCAGATGGTGTAATTGAAGTGGTTAGCTTACTCAGTGCTGAGGGCTTACAGCGTATTGTAACGGGCTTGGTGACTAACTTTACCAGCTTTGCTCCATTAGGTACGGTGTTAGTGGCGCTATTAGGTGTGAGTGTTGCCGAGCATTCAGGGTTATTGTCTGCGGCAATGCGTGGCATGGTTATGGGTGCATCTAAACGCTTAGTAACCTTTATGGTGGTCTTCGCTGCTATTTTATCAAACACAGCGTCTGAGCTGGGTTATGTAGTATTGATCCCCCTTGCGGCAATGATATTTCATAGCTTAGGTCGTCATCCGCTTGCAGGTCTTGCTGCAGCGTTTGCTGGTGTATCGGGCGGCTATAGCGCTAATTTATTACTTGGCACTATCGATCCGTTATTAGCGGGTATTACTACGCCTGCAGCACAAATGATTGACCCAACTTACCAAGTTGGCGCTGAAGCAAACTGGTATTTTATGATGATTTCGGTGTTGCTAATTGCTGTTTTAGGCACACTTGTTACTGAGAAAATTGTTGAGCCACGTTTAGGTAAATATAATCCAGATGAAGCCAGTGAAGATTTAGCTCAAAATAATATTGCGGGTTTAACTGACAAAGAAAAATCAGGTTTAAAATGGGCTGGGGTTTCATTACTTCTGGTTTCATTGTTACTTGCTTGGACTATTGTTCCTGCCGACGGTATTTTACGTAATCCTGAAACGGGGTTGGTTGCTCACTCTCCGTTTTTAAAAGGGATTGTGGTGTTTATTTTTGTCACCTTTGGTATTCCAGGTTTTGTGTATGGTCGCGTGGTTGGTACCATGAAAAATGATAAAGACGTGATCAATGCCATGAGCAAAAGTATGAGTTCTATGGGCATGTACATTGTATTAGTGTTTTTTGCTGCACAGTTTGTGGCATTTTTTAAATGGACTAACTTAGGTACGATTTTAGCGATTAATGGTGCCGCATTACTACAAGCACTTAGCTTAACTGGACCGGAAGTATTTGTACTGTTTATTTTAATGTGTGCGTTAGTTAACTTAACTTTAGGCTCATCGTCAGCGCAGTGGGCAGTAACAGCACCTATATTTGTTCCTATGCTGATGCTTATAGGTTATGCCCCCGAGACAATTCAAGCGGCTTACCGTATTGGTGATTCAGTAACTAACTTAATTACTCCGATGATGAGTTACTTTGGTTTAATCCTCGCGGTTGCCACTAAATACAAAAAAGACATGGGAATAGGTACTTTGGTAGCCACTATGTTGCCATACAGCTTAATTTTCTTTGTTGGCTGGGTGGTACTGTTTTATTTATGGGTATTTGTTTTAGGTATGCCAGTAGGCCCTGGGGCACCAACGTATTACACACCCTAATTAGGTAAGGTTTAATATTTACTTATAAAAAATGCCAGCTTAGTAGCTGGCATTTTTAATTTTGATATAAAGCTAATTATGAAAATACGACGGTTTTATTGCCATTAATAAACAGCTTATGTTCTGATGCTAGTTGCAGTGCTTTACAAAACACCGTTTTTTCCACATCTTTACCCATTTTAGCCATCATCTCAGCTGTATTCGCATGAGTCACACTCGATACGTCTTGTAAAATAATAGGGCCTTCGTCTAGCTCATTATTAACAAAGTGAGCCGTGGCACCAATAATTTTCACACCACGTTCAAACGCCTGATGATATGGTTTTGCACCAATAAAAGCAGGTAAAAATGAGTGATGAATATTAATGATTTTACCCTCAAAACGACCTACAAATTCAGGGCTTAAAATACGCATATATTTAGCTAGGCCAATAATGTCTGGGTTATAGCTGGCAATTAAGTCACCGACTTTTTCGTCGTGCTCACTGCGCGTAAGTCCTTCATGAGAAACTACATGAAAAGGAATATCAAACCCTTTCACTAGAGGCTCTAAAGTAGGGTAATTGGCGATAACGGCGAGTATCTCTATGTTTAGGGCTTGTTCAAATTGCTTAAGTAACATGCCGCCCAAACAATGAGCTTCTTTTGTAGCTAATAGTACCACTTTGGTTTTTTCTTCGCCGTGCAGTGCCACTTTTGCGCCAGCAGGTAATACATCGCGCAGTTGTGACAAAAACTCAGTATGTGGTTCGCCTGTAAGCTCTGTGCGCATAAAAAAGCGCTGCGCATCTTTATCTACAAATTCGTTATTACGAATAATATTTAAATTATGCTGATTACACAGTCCGGTAATTTTGGCGATTAAACCTATATCGTCTGCGCATTGGGTGGTTAGTATATAACTCATTTTCCTCATTCTTACCCAGTAGTTAGTTGCTTCATTATTTGTGTTTTAACTCAGAAAGCAAGGCCTTTGTGTGATGCCCAATATTTAATTTTCATTAAAGCTAAAATAGTGTTACTGAGGTTAGTTAAGATTTAATCGTAAGGTAATAAGCTGTGCACTAGTAAGAATTTATAGCATGAGAAAAATCAGTTATTTATTACTGCTTTTATACTATCGTCTAGTTATAAAGTTGATTTTAGTATGTTTTACTAACATACGAGTGTATTAAATTGCGCAACAACCCTGTTTGTGCTTAATTTATATACAAGTGTAGCGCTGTTGTCAGTAATACAAACAATGGAAACGTAGTTGCTAAGTGGCTGAAAAATAAAAAGCTTGATAGCTTATAATGTTAATTGGAGAAATAATGGGTAATTTAAGCTTAAAAACCAAATTGCTACTGCTGGCTGTTTTACCTTTGATTGTATTACTAATCAGTTTTATGGCAGGTTCTTATTATTTAGAGATGCAAAATCAACAGCAAAACTTTAATGAGTTCAAAACTAAATTAATTGCTGATAAACAAACTCTATTAAGAACAGAAATAGAAATCGGCTCTAAAGTAGTGCAATACCAATTAGCGCAAGGAAATGAACAAGACGCTAAAGATGCGTTGCGAGATTTAACCTTTGGTGAAGATGGTTACTACTTTATTTATGATACCGATGGTATTAGTGTTTTTCATGCATTACTGGGTGATGCGATAGAAGGGCAAAGTAAAATAGGCATGACCGACCCTAACGGTAAAAAAATAGTGGTTGGCTTACTTGAGCAAGCGCGTAAAGGCGGTGGCTCGTTTACTTATCATTTTCAAAAGCCCAATACTAGCGGCTTAGTCGAAAAAATTGGTTATGCAGCCATGATCCCAGGTACTAATTGGATGATAGGCACTGGCACATATATGGATGATATTGAAGCCGAACTGGTAAAATATCAAACAACCATGGAGCGCCATTTAAGCGAAAAAATGACCACTTTGGTTTTAATCTCACTTCTACTGCTTGGTTTAGCAGCAGCCGGTGCGTTGTACGCTTCTAATAATATGCTAAAACCAATTAAACGTATGGTGCAAAGCTTAGACGATATTGCCAAAGGGGAGGGGGATTTAACCCGACGTTTAGAAATAGATACTCATGATGAAATTGGTCAGTTAGGTGAATCTTTCAATGTATTTGTGAGCAAGCTACACAGTATTATTGCCGGAGTGGTTGATGTAACAAGTGACGTTAAAACAGCTTCTTCAGACATTAATACGCAAACATTGCTAATTGAAGATAAATTATTAAAGCATAACCATGAAACCGATTTAGTGGCAACAGCGATTACCGAAATGTCAGCAACCTCGCATGAGGTAGCGCAAAATACCACGCAAGTTGCGGTATCAACGCAGGCAGCGACAAAAGAAGTGGCCAACGCGCAAGATTGTGTAGATATTTCACTGAGCGAAGTATCAAACTTAATGAGCGAAATTAATCAAGCCGCAGAGCAGGTTAACTCCTTGAGTGAGCAATCTAAAAAAATTAATAGCGTATTAAGTGTAATTGGTGGCATTGCTGAACAAACAAACTTACTGGCATTAAATGCGGCTATTGAAGCGGCACGCGCAGGTGAGCAAGGCCGTGGGTTTGCGGTGGTGGCTGATGAAGTAAGAAGCCTGGCGAGTAGAACCCAAGACAGCACATTAGAAATTAACGAAATGCTAAGCGAGTTACATAATTTAGTAACGGCAGCGGTTGATGCAATGCATGCGAGTCAACAAAGCTGTAACCGCTCAGTTGAGTCTTCACGGGCTATATCTGAAAGCTTAGGTGCGGTAACTACGTCCGTGACCACCATTAATGATATGAGTACACAAATTGCCACAGCGGCAACAGAGCAAAGTAGCGTGACAGAAGAAATTAACCGTAACGTGTATGCTATTCAAGAAATAGTTAATGAGTTAACACAGTCGAGTAAAACCACTTCTTCAGTTAGTAAGCACTTAGCGGGACGCGGTGAGAACTTGGGTGATCTAGTAGGGCAATTTAAAATATAAATAGCGTGAGTTATTAATTTTTTAGCAAGCCGTAACGTGTTTAGTTACGGCTTTTTTTTGGCTTTATTTTTAGCTCAAGCGCGATAGCTAATAGCACGCTACAACCATAAATATTTAACAACACAGCGATTTTTTAATATTTTTATGCGTGTCTAATGTACACTATTAGCTATTCTCATTAATAAGTGCTTACTTATTACAGTAAATTTATAGTGAAAGACTATTTTAGGGTTTTTAAATGATAGAGTATCCGGTTGATCAGTTACCACAACTCATAAACGACTTATTGCAGTGTGGTACCACTGAGCGCAAAAATAAATTACTTATTGATGCTCAGCAAACCTTATCAACGGAACACTTATCCTTATTATTTGAAGCTATTCCTAAAGAGCAGCGCCTTGAAATTTGGCATTTACTAGATGAAGACACGCAACACGAAATTTTCGTTAATTTAAGTGAAGATAGCTGTTTATGGTTACTGCAAACCCTAGATGACAGTGACGGTTTTAAATTATTAGACGAAGTTAACGTTGAAGAGCTGCTTGAATTAGAAGAAGTGATCCCGCAGCGCTTTATTGATTATGCAAAAAAGCAGCTTGATGAAGCACAAACCAAACAATACGAGCTGGCGCAACAATATACGCCTGAGCAACTAGGACACTGGATTGGCTTTGACTTTTTAAAGGTGTCAGACAAACTCACAGCCGGCGGCGCTAAAAAGTTACTCCACAAAGGGTTACCGCAGTACAGCGAAGTGATTTATTTAGTGAGCCGCAAAGGCAGCTTAATAGGCGAAGTGGCAGTTAATGACCTGATAAAAGCGCATGATAACGAGAGTTTAATGACCTTAGCTAATCATGACTTTACCTCATTGCATGCAGACCATGATTTATATGAAGCCGCTGAAGTGGTTATTCATAGTGAACAAATGGCCATGCCCGTGGTTAATGCCGATAACAAACTAATAGGGCGATTAACCATTGCATCAGCTTATGAATTACGTCAAGAAATCGCTGACGAAGCCACAGCAAAGGCTGGTGGTTTACGAGAAGACGAAGACCTATTTGCTAGTGTTCGCAAAAGTGCTAAAAACCGAGGTATTTGGCTAGGTATCAACTTAGCGACGGCATTTTTAGCCTCGTGGTTTATTGGTTTATTTGGCGCCACCATAGAACAAGTGGTTGCTTTAGCTGTATTGATGCCGATTGTCGCTTCAATGGGGGGTATTGCCGGAAGCCAAACCTTAACGGTTATAGTGCGTGGTCTTGCGCTTGGTCAGGTTACCGACTCCAACCGTAAGGCACTGCTTAAAAAAGAGCTGCGTGTGGGCGCGGTAAATGGCTTGGTATGGGCTTTAGTGATTGGCTTGCTAACTTTCCTATGGTTTAACGATATTATGCTTAGTATAACCATTACTGTGGCGATACTGCTTAATCTAGTGGCTGCGTCGTTAGCGGGCGTAGTGATCCCGTCTATCTTAGATAAAATGAAAATTGACCCTGCATTATCAGGCTCAGTTATTTTAACCACAGTCACTGATATTGTCGGCTTTGTAACCTTTTTAGGATTAGGTAGTTTGTTACTACTGTGAAGCTGTCTCAGTTCAGCGCTAATTCCTATTTATTAGCGCTTGTTTTGGGCATAATGCTACTAATTCGTTAAATGATAGAGCTTATTCTATTGCGTCCTTCTTTTTTAGCTCGGTATAGTGCTGTATCGGTTGCACATAAAAGCGCTTCATATGTCCTATATTGATTATGATGCTCACAGGCTATACCTTGGCTTATGGTAATTTTAACCTCTGGTGGTAAGCCAATATCTGTGAAGGTCATCTTATTAACGAGTTGCTCGATTTGTTTTGCAACAATGGTTGCACTTTTAATATCGCAACGGGGCAAAATTATTGCAAACTCTTCACCGCCATACCTAGCCGCTAAACATTCTCTTGAGGGTACACACTGTAAAATTAGCTTTGCAATTTTTTGTAGGCATTTATCGCCTTTAATATGCCCATAGGTGTCGTTGAATTTTTTAAAGTGGTCAACATCAATCAATATGCTGGTTAGAGGTTGTTGGCTTTGAATACTCTCTTGCCAATATTTTTTTAATGACTCATCTAAAGCTAAACGGTTAGCAAGCCCAGTTAAATGATCGGTTGAGGCCTGTACTTTTAAACGGTTGTACATGGTTTTATGGGTACTAAGATCGTGAAGTATACACACATAAAGCTTTTGCGCCGATGCGATACTTTTAGGCATGCTTGAGATTGATAGGTCGGCTTCAATCACATCGCCATTGGCTTTATTAATTGTTACTTCATTAGGGCCATAGCTTAGCGCTGTATCTTTAATGCTAATCCAATTCGATAGGGTTTGCTTATACTTTTCAAGGTCGGAATCGTTTAAAAATGTTAATAAATTATCACCAATCAATGACTGCTGTGAGTGACCAAACAATTGCGCAGCTTTTGGATTAACAAACTCAAAATCACCTTGTTCATTAATTACAAATATTCCTTCAGCAGTGCCATTAAACAATTCAATTAAAGCACTAAATTGAGCATTTAAAAAAGGGCTCGATGAAGCACAATCGAAGGAGAGCGCTTTATCATTTTTAATTGCTGCAGTTTCTTTGTTATTAATTTGTTTAGACACGTTTTAGCCTTAGCATGGTACAGACGTTTTTGATGTCTACAAATTTACTTAAAAAAGTGCAATTAAACCTTTCGGTAATCTTCTGTTTTTAACTTGCTGATATTTAATGATAAAAACCATGTTTGCACAGGTTTTAAGTAACCTATGCAAGGTGAAAATTAGTTACTCAGCAATTGAAAGTTGAGGTTTTTATTATAAATTAGTAATAAAGGATAGTTATTAATGATGCTGCTTGGTATGTGTAAACGTTAAAGTGTTTGGCTTATAAAATTGCAAAGGAATAAATCAGCCCTGTGCAATTTAAAAATCAATAATTAATCGTTGTTAATTAATTTTCACCTCTATTTTCAACTTGCGGATCAGTGCTTTCATAGGCTGTGCCGTTGCACTCAACATTAAATATCAAACAGGCAGTACCTGGGTTTTCATCGGTATCGATAATAGTAATTTTGCGGCCATTATCGCTTACTTTAAAGCTGAAGTTTTGGGCGCATGGCGTTTCTTTATCGACATCAGTCATAGTCGCGCCAGTAAATAAAAATCCATTTTCAATTGTGGTTTCATCTAAACTATAAATGCCCGCAGTCTCGGTTCTTACAACTCCGCCGCCAGTCACTTCTTTACCATCTATAGAGTATGTAAAGTTAGCTTCGTCGTCACTGCCTAGTACAATGTTAACTGTAAAGTGAATTAGTTCTTGAGTGTTATTCATATTATTTCCTTTTTTATTCATAGTCATAGTTTAAAATTAGTAATGCCTAGTTTTACTAGGTTTGCTTTTATTTTGGGGATTTCGTCAGCTCGATTTAAGCAAGTGTACACCTGTACCAGCGGGTATGTGATACGAACACTTTGATCTTTTTCTGCTGTTTTAATAATGGCTTGAAGCGCATTTAAGCAAAACTGTTCTCGCTGCTTGCTGGTTGTACTTAACTTAGCTTTAAGTAAATTAACCCGTATCGGTATTATGTTATCGCCAATTTTCATTTGATTAGCTATGTACTCTTGATAGTTTGTATCACTCTCCAGCGCAATTAATAACTCCTGTGCTTTGTGCTGTGACAGCCTATCAATAAAATAGTGTATAAGGCTTACTTGTGTATTTATAATAAATTTATTGTCGAAGTATTGATTTTTGACAAATTTAATAATTTCATTTACTTGTTCATTAATATTTTTATCGGCTGAAAGCATCAATTGGTAGGCTAAAAAGCGATAGTATGAATCTTGAAAGTACTTACTTTTTGGATCCTGCAATATAGCGTTATTAATTGTATTAGTGGCTTGCTGTGCTTTTTCGTAGGCAGGTTGTCTATTGGGTAAATAACTTAAAAGATAGCTTTGCTGAATATAAGTATAAGCTAAACTGCTTGATAAACTTGCATCATCGGGATAATTCAATAGCATATTTGACAATTCACTTGAGGCATTTACATACATGGTTAGCGCGGCATTAAAATCACCGAGCCCTTCTTCGGTTTTAGCAAGCCAGCTGATGGTATCTGCTTTATCGCGCAATAAGTTTTTATTATTGGGTTTAAGCTTAAGCGCTTTGTTTTTAAGTGCCAGCGATTTTGTAAAGCTTTGTTTCGCTGCGCTGTAGTCAAATTTCTCTGTGTATAAAGAGCCCAGCGAATTATGCGAATACGATAGCTCCATAATCGAGTTAAAATCATTCGGTGCTAATGAATACATTTTCTCGCTGTAGGCATGATATTTTTTAAAAAATGGCTCAGTAGCAGCGTAATTACTTTTATCATAATGAAGCTGACCGAGCCAAAAGGCATTAGCACCGGCGAGTGTGAGAAGCTCTAAGTTGTTTGGTTGGATTTTTAATAATGCTTCAAGGCGAGTGCGGGCGTTTTCAAAGGCGGTAAAGGCTTCATCGGTTTTACCCCGTGAATAGGCGACTTCACCCATGGCCTCAAGGGTTTGTGCGTACTGAAAGCGACTTTTAAATTCTCCTTGTTGACTGCTAAAGTTAAATAGCGAGCTTGGTTTATCAACTTGATTAGTAAAATATTCAAGTGCTTTATTACTAATGCCATCAAGTAAGTCCATACGCTTTACGCTGCGTAATTTATCGGCAAAATCACCAACCATAAACCCTAGTAAGCTTTCGGCCTCTTGGCGCTTTTGCTGTGCAAGTTGCTGCGCTTGAAAGCTGGTAACACTCATAAATAGGGCAACACAGGTAAGTAAACAAAGCAGAGCGACGGTGCCGCGTTTTATGGTTGTTTTTGTTTTACTGTGTTTAAGAGAGCTGGTTATAAGCGCGCGTTCGTCATCGTCTAGTTTAAATATGTTGTCGTTTAATAAGGTAACGGCCTCTTGCAATGGTTTACCCGGTGCTAACAGGTAGGCGTTACTTTTGTGCTCATTAAGCCATTGCTGCGTGTGGTGGTGTAAGCGGCTTTTTATAGCAAGGGCATCTTTATGGTCATTAATCCACTGTTTAGCACGTGGCCATTGGCGTAATAATGCCTCGTGGGCAAGGCTAAAGTAGGCTTCTTGGTTTTGTAAATGCGATACAAATAAGCGGCTATCGACCATGGCTTGAACCAGCTCTTTTTGACTGGTGTTGGTTAACGCTTGTAAGCGGGCTGCGCGACTCGTAATGGTTTTACCATCTGGGTTTAGCGTTACTAATTGCGATAACACGCTTTTTAGTTGCTGCTGTTGCGCTTTAGAAAGCCCTATAAATACTTCTTCGGCTTTTTTGCCAATGGCACCCTCAATACCGCCGAGTTTTTCATATACACTGTGCAATAACTCATTATTATCACTGCGCTGTAAATACAGCTCTTGCAGTGTGTATTGCAGCATGGGCAGTGCATCTGGATTGTTGGCGGTATCGGCGCAAAGTATTTCATCCAGCGGGGTTTTGGTGTGTGGGTCTTGCGAAAACGTTAAATTAGCGGTTAACGCTGGCAAGCGAATAATTTGTTGTAGTTCATGGCGATTTGGCGGGGTTAAATCGTAATGCGCGCCATGAGCTTTGCCGGCCATAAGGCTTGGCTGCTCAACCACTAAAGGGTAAAAATCGTTACGACAGGCACTAAATACAATCACCGCTTTAGAGGTCGCTAAACGCTCAATAACAGATAAAAAATGACTTTGGATGTCGTTACTAAATAGCGGTGAGGAAAGTAGCACTTCTAAGCGGTCTATAAACAAAAACAATTGCGGCGTTTTTGCTGCTGTTTGAATATTTGCAATTGTATTTTTTAAGCCGCTAATTACATTATCTATGTCATGTTCTAGTTGCTGTGCCAGCGTTTGTGCGCTTAGCCCTGTAAATACTGGAATGTCGTTAATATCCCAATCGAGCATGGCCGAGGCGAGATCTAAATACAGCCTATTTTGAGCTACATCTGCAAAGTCGAGTTGGGTGTACGACATTACTCTAATGCCGTTATAGCCTCGCTCGTCGAGTAGCTTTGGCAGTATACCCGCATTAACTAATGATGATTTACCTGTGCCACTAGGGCCAAGGATTAAACAAAATGCGCGCTGCAATGTTACTTGGTTTGATACGCTCTCTAATAACGTGCTGATGGCATGATTACGACCAAAAAATAAGTGGGTATCGGTTGGGTTATATGCACTCAAACCTAAAAAAGGGGAGCCGCCTTGCCATGTGTTAACTTGGTTGGGGAGGTCATCAGCTAATGGAAACTCAACCGATGCAATAACCCTATAACCACGTTTACGTATGGTTTCTATGTATTGCGGGGCGCTTGCCTTATCACCCAGAGCTTTTCGTAACTGAGTGATAGTTTTATGCAGAGGGTTATCGCCGGTTTCTGTGTTTGCCCAGCAGTGAGTTAATAACGCGTCGCTACTCACAATCTCTGCTTGATTTTGACACAAGTATACCAGTACATCCATGGCTTTAGGTTCTAGCTGTTTTTGTTCCTCAGCGCGTTGAATAGTGTTACTGGCAGGGGTTATTTGCCATTCACCTAAATAAAAGGGAGGTTGATGCATAATAGGCTCATTTTTATAGTTATAAGTGCACTTAGTTTTTGCTTTAGTTATATTTAGTAGTACTAGTTATTTTTATTAAGTGTAACAATGCGCTGTGGAAACGGAATTTCGATATTGGCATCGTTAATTGCTTTATATACGCCGCCATTAATAGCGAGCTTAGTTTCAATAATTTTAGTGGTAGGAACCCAGTATCGATAGCTAATAGTAACGCCGCTATCAGCAAAGCGCTCTATGCCAATTTGTGCATTGGGTTGTTTAGCAACCAGTTCGTGATTAGCTAATACGTTTTCGATAAGGTTGATCGCAGTATCACTAGAGGCGCTGTAGGCTATGTCTATTTCACCTTTTACTAAAGAGTAGCTAAATGAGTTATGCAGAATTTCGCCAACAATATGTTTGTTGGGAATGGTTATTTCTACTTTTTCTTCATTAATTAACACGGTGTGGCCCAGTTCAATTACTTTTACTTGGCCACTAACCCCTTTTACTTCTATGGTATCGCCTACCACAAATGGCCGCGTGGCAATAATAGCAAGTCCCGCGCCATAATTAGAAAGCATGCCTTGTAATGCTAAGCCAGCACCCAATGAGGCTGCACCTATTGCAGCAACAAATGGGGTAACACTAATGCCAATTTTACCAAGCGCAATTATGATCACCATAATGATTAGCAGTACTTTCACTACATTACTAACAAAGTTAGTTAAGGTGATATCAACGTTATGTCGAGTCATCAAATTGGCAACTACTTCGGCAAGTTTTTTCGCCACCCAAAGACCAACCAGTAGAATAAAAATAGCACCGACTATTTGCATACTATAGGTGACTAAATACTCGGTAAGTAGGGCGTAGTACTTTTCAAATTGTTGAATTTCGGAACTGATCATGGTGAGCTCTAGTTTTAGTTATATTGGTATCAACTTACTATAACAAAGTGCTCACTAAAATTGGATATAATAGTGGTACTATCACAGCAGTTAATAGCGCACTCAATGCCATAGCCACTGATGAAAACGCCCCTATTTTTGGATGTTCGGCAATTGCAGCCGCGGTGCCTATAGCGTGACAGGCCGTTCCCATTGCAATGCCTTGTGCCTCAAAGTTAAATATTTTAATTAATTTTAGTAACAAAAAGCCAAACAAAGCCCCAAGCAAACCAATAAAAATAACCATAGCAGCGGCTAGCGAGCTGATCCCGCCAAGTGAGTCGGTGACAAGTAATGCAATAGGTGTAGTAACGCTAAGTGCCGCAACTGAAGCGCTGAGCTGCGATGGGACAGCAAATAAAACACTTAATACAAAAGCCACCAGTGTGGCGTTAATAATGCCAATACTGCAGGTGACTAAAATGAGTAAAAAGTTTTTTCGAATATGCATAAACTGCTGATACAAGGGGAGGGCTAACGCGACTATGGCCGGCTCTAATAACCACGTTAACAACCGACTATGCGATGCAAATTGTGAATAAGGTAATTTAAGGTTAACGAGTAATAAGGCAATAATGCCGATACTTAAAAATACGGGGTTCGTGAGGGATTTTAAAATGCTGTGACTTACTCTCACATTGAGCATTTTTAGTCCAAAAAAAAGAGTCATTATAAAAGGGATGGTCAACCACCAAAGGCTTGGCGTTATTGCACTGATTTGCTCATTCATTGTTTTCAGTGCCCTTAAAGTGGCCAACCACACTGGCTACTAAAATTAAGCTACTCAAGGGCACTATAATCATCACAGTGGTTAAAAATGGCCAATGTGTTTTTATAAGTCCCAAGTGTTCAATAAAACCAACGCCTGCAGGAATAAAGAAAATAGGCATTACATTTAAAATAGGCGAGGCGCATGGAGTAAGTTGCTGCTCTTTAACAATGCCTGATAAAAGTAGTACCAGTAAAATAACCATTGCTAATAGTGGCGCAGGAAAACTGGCATCAATAAAGTGCATAATAAGTTTGCCCGCTGCCAAGCAAAGCAAAATGATAGCGCTACTTAAAAAGTATTTCATGACGACGACTCAATACAATAGAGGGTTATCACTTTAACAAATAACGCTGTTTTGTGCATTGTGCCTTAGTATTACCATCAATGTTACCAGTGCTTGGCGTTTGAAAACTCAATACCAGTTTTACCTTTTGCTTTAGCAATGGCTTTTTTAGTATTGGGGTTGCTTAATAAGCGAATTTGGCTCCATGTTTCTTTAGCGAGTATTTTTCGAGCTTGGGCTTTATAGCTTTGTTGAGTTACTCGTTTTATTGCCGCCAATGTGTCAGGTGAACGCGCTTGTAATGTTTCAAGCATTTCTTTAGTTGCTTTATCGGTATCGTCGGTTGTTTTTGTTACTAAACCGAGTTCAAAAGCGTCTTGTGCGTTTATTGGTTCGGCATGGCTTGCTAGCCAAAGTGCTTGGTCGCGTTTTACTAAGCCTGAAAGCATAACATTAGCGCCCATGTCTGGGCATAACCCCCAGCGCGCTTCCATAATGGCGAGTTTGGCATCGTGGTGAACAATTCGGTAATCGGCACCCAGTGCTATTTGCAACCCTCCACCAAGGCAATTTCCATTTATTTTAGCAATTACAGGCACACTCAATGACTGCCAGCCCAGTACGACCTTTTGCGCTAGGTTTTGATTACCAGGTAGCCATTTGAATAGGAGCTTTATGATATTGAATGGTGAAGCCATAACCGCGTTAATATCGAGTCCCGCACAAAAGTGTTCGCCCTCACCGGTTAATACAACCGCACGAATACTGGCATCTTTTTTTATATTTTTAATCACCTTGTTAAGCTCAACAAACATAGCAAAGCTTAAGGCATTTTGTTTTTCTACACGATTTAATGTAACAGTGGCAATACCCTGTTTTTTTTCTAATTTTATCATTGTGCACTCCTCTGACCTGTTGCTTGAGCTTATGTTTTTATTGATGTTAAGTAAAGTGGATGAAGATGAATAAAAACAAACTGAATTTTTTAAAGCAAATGGGGTCTTTTATCTTTAACGATTAACTTAATTTTTAAGGGTAACGCCTTACGCTAACTAATCGTTAATCTATCTATAAGTATTAGGAATAAATAAAAAAGTCAGTATTTAACGTGTTTTTTTTATCAAAACCCCAACAACTTTTGATATTATGATACCCACTTAAAAGCTCAGAGGTTAACCATTCATGTCAGGTCCACGTTTATTTACGGTAGAAGAAGCAACTCATCAAGCTTATGATATTTTTTTAGAGCTGGCTCCCAATAATTTAAGCGATAAAGATGTTGAAGAATTTAACCTGCACCGTGAAGAGCTAGGCTTTATTGAAGAAGATGAGCCTGTTGAACAGTGGCAAGACTTTGTTGCCTTAGAAATTGAACCTGAGCATTTTATTCAAGTATTAGTAGGCCTTGAGTTTGATAATGAAGACGTATTATTTGCGAAAATTTTAATTAGCCGTGATAAAGATGCACCTTTTTGTCATATTTTGTGGAAAGAAAGTGAATAATCATTTCTCCGCTTTTTTGTTATTGCCATTTGCAAGAGAACGTATTTTGCGAAACTCCTTTGTATTACTGCTTTTATTATTTAGCTGCTTTAGCTGGGCTGTTGATCCTTTTGAAGATTTTCATGAGTATGGTCAGCTTTCAGATGAAGAGATTCATGAGTTACACAAAGGCGAAGTACTGTATGGCGATACCGAATTTGGTTTTATTTTAAGTAAAGGCAATACCAACTCCACCAGTTTTAAGCTTAAAGGGAATCTTTATCAAGATTTTGAAAACTGGCGAAATCAATTCAAAATAGACTCCCTCTACAAACGTGACGAAAATGAAGAAACAGGTGAGTCTGATGTGACTGCTAATCGCGTGTTTGTATCTGCACAAGGCAACTATAAAGTAGGGGTTAAAAACTCGTCGTTCTTTATTTATGGAGATTACGAGGAAGATGAATTTAGTGGCCTTGATTTTAAAAGCACGGTAGCAACTGGTTATGGTGCACGTGTTTATCAAGGGGTTAAAAATAAAGTAGATATAGATATTGGCCCAGGTTTATACCGCTCAGTTGCTGATGATGAGTCAACAGCACTTGAAGACGACAAAGACAAAATGGGCTATTTACTTCGTATTGCAATGCAGTGGGAACGGTTGGTATCTGAGCGCACCCGATTTAATCAGGATATTAGTATAGAGCAGTCATTGTCTGGGCTTAATTCACGGTTAAAGTCAGAAACGGCATTAATTAGCCAAGTGGTTGGCGCGGTATCGCTTAAATTTGCGTATATGTACCGTTATAATTCTAAGCCTGAGGAAGATAAGCTTAAATACGATTCAGAGCTCAGTGCAACCTTAGTGTACAGTTTTTAACTTTTTAATTGAGAGTGTTATGTATCAGCATAAGCAGTATGCGGTATTTATATTTGTAGTATTAGCGTGGATCAGTGGTTTTGTTGCACTTGCATGGAATTTAATGGGTGCCGATGTGCCGTTAATGGTATTTGCAGGTATTTTATTACTGGTGGGTTTTTTATTTCATGGTTTAACCATTAAAGTTGATGATACCCATGTTAGCTGGGCATTTGGTCCAGGTGTTGCCGGCCAAAAATTAGCATTAGAAGACATAGTGGATGTAAAAGCAGTACAAAACTCATACCGTCATGGTATTGGTATTCGCATTACACATGATGGTTGGATTTACTCGGTATCAGGCTTTAGTGCGGTGCAATTAACGCTTAAAGATGGCACTCAATATCGCTTAGGCACGAATGACCAAGAGGGGTTAGTTGCTGCGCTTGAAGATAAAATAACTCCTGGCGAAGTACCAGCAGCAGAGCCTCAAGTTAAATTACGTACGCATAATAATATGCTGTAAAAAAAGCGCCTCAGGCGCTTTTTTTATTACTGCATTAGGGCTTAGTGCTCGTGACCACAACCGCCTTCGCCATGTACGTGGCCATGCTCAAGCTCTTCGGCTGTTGCATCGCGTACTTCTAAAATTTCTACATCAAAGTTAAGCGTAATGCCGGCAAGTGGGTTGTTACCATCAACAATGACTTCTTCATCTTGAATGTCGATGATCATTACTGATTGGTCGCCGTCATCGGTGGTTGCACGAAATTGCATGCCCACTTCAATTTCCATACCTTCAAACATTGATTTTGGTACGGCTTGCATTAAGTGATCATGACGCTCACCGTAACCTTCTTCTGGTTCTACTTTTACACTTAGTGTATCGCCAGCTTGCTTGCCTTGCAGCGCATTTTCAAGCCCTGAGATCAGGTAGCCTGTACCAACGATAAAAATTAATGGCTCACCGCCAAATGAGTTATCAATGGTATTTCCGTCATTATCTAAAACAGAGTAATGCATTTTTACCACTTTATTTGCTGCAACGATCATAGTCATTCCTATTATTCATCTTCAAGAGAGTAAGGTAGAGGCAGAATGTTTAGCTCTACCGAAGGGGTGTGTTTTGCACGAAGAGTCTGATCGATATCAGTATCGTTTGGCAACACGACCAAACCAGTTAAAGTCTGTGTTTGTTCATTATAGCTTTGCGCAATAAGTTTACCTGCGCGGCGCCAGTTTTCACCTAATTGAGTTTCAATGTCGGGTGCTTCGAGTAACCCTTCACTTTGCCCAGAAACGATATACATAGCACGTTTGTTTTTGCCTAGGTACTTCATACGTGCAACGGTTTCTTGGCCTGTGTAGCAACCCTTTTTAAAGCTAATGCCGTTAATGGCTTGCAGATTAACCATTTGCGGTACGTACTCATCAATCGCATCGACACTTAATTGCGGTTCACCAGCGAGTATAGACGTTTGTTGCCATAGGGCATCGTTGTCGAGAGTTGACACGTCATCAGGTAGGCAAAATTGGCTGTCAACCATTAGTAAAACGCGGTTTGGTGCCAGTTTCAGTGCTTTGCCATGGGCGAAGTCGCAGGCTGTGGCGTCATCGCTAAAGTGAATATCCAATTGTGTGAGTAAGTTTGTTAAGTCATCGCTAAGTAGACCAATTAATCGCTCTGATGCTTTATTAATTTCAACTTTTGCAAATACAGCGTATTTTTTTAATTCAGCTAGTGAACGTTCGACTTCTGCACTTGAACCAGCTAAAAAGTAACTTTGTTGATAAGAAAATAGCTTAAATACACCCCATAACTTACCTTTTGCACTACAGTGACCTGCCCACAAAAAGTTGCTGTTATTAAGTTTATTTAGATCTTGAGTGATTTGTCCGTGGAGATACGATAATTTATCTGCGCCTGAGAGGCTAATAACCTGATGTGATAAAGGACATGCATAAACCTGAGACATAAACACCTTCTTTTCAATAACAAATGAGGTCACATAATAACGTAGTTAAAGCGTATGGTACAGCGACTAACAGACGATGTTTTTATAACTTAGTGCTGTTAAATTAACGCATATTTGGTAAACTCGAGTTAATTAAATATGAGGTTTAAAATGGTTGAAATACATAGTAAAGCACGTATCCGTTGGGCTTGTCGCCGTGGCATGTTAGAGCTAGATGTTTTGTTTATGCCGTTTGTTGAAGAAGCTTATGACTCGTTAGATGCTAAACAGCAAGCGATTTTTCAGCGTCTATTAACCCAAGAAGACCCAGATTTATTCGCTTGGTTTATGGGCCATGAAGAATGTAAAGACGCAGAGCTAAACAGCATGGTTCAGCTAATTTTAGACCGAGTTCGTGTATAGATTTACTGTTACAAATAATAAAACAGACCACAAACCGATTGTGGTCTTTTTTTGTGTGCTGACTTTAGTGTTGTGCCTATTTATGGACTCGGTGGCGGCAACTCTTTTTTGTATTGCACTTAATACCCTTGCTGGCATTATCGTTTGGCGAAAAATCGTTGCAGCTCAGCCACAGCAGGGCGTCATACTTTTAGAGCCGAATCAATTTCGCTTTGAAGGCTCTGGCAGGCAAATTCAAGGTGTAATTAGTAATCAAAGCCGATTACTTGGTCGCAGTGTGTGGTTGTATATTAATGGTTTTAGTAAAAACTATTGGCTGATTATTTCAGCCAATAGTGTTGATGAGCAAAGCTATGCGCGTTTAAAACGGGCAACGCTTGAAGTAATTAATTACGCGGAGGGGTCAAAATAGTGGGTGTTGGGTTCTCATTTTGCTCTGGATAATCAATGGTAAAGTGTAGTCCACGACTTTCTTTACGTTCCATAGCACTTCTAATAATAAGCTCGGCAACTTGCACCAAATTACGTAATTCAAGTAAGTTATTGCTTACTCTAAAGTTTGCGTAATAATCGTGTATTTCTTGTTGCAGTAACTCAACACGATGAAGCGCACGTTCAAGGCGTTTAGTTGAGCGTACAATCCCAACATAATCCCACATAAACAATCGTAGCTCATGCCAGTTGTGAGTGATGACAATTTCTTCATCTGAATTAGATACACGACTTTCGTCCCAACTAGGTAAATCAACCAGCGCGGGTGCGCTCTCTATTTTACTCAAAATATCTTTTGCTGCTGCATGGGCAAACACAATGCACTCTAATAACGAGTTACTCGCCATGCGGTTAGCACCATGCAGGCCGGTATAAGCCACTTCACCCACAGCGTATAAATTTGCTAAATCCGCTTTGCCGTTAAAGTCGGTCATTACGCCACCACAGGTGTAATGTGCTGCGGGAACGACAGGGATTGCCTCTTTGGTAATATCAAGCCCTACACTCAAGCATTTAGCGTAGATAGTAGGGAAGTGTTCAATAATAAAATCTTTGTCTTTATGGCTAATATCTAAATATAAGCAATTTGCGCCAAGGCGTTTCATTTCAAAGTCGATAGCGCGCGCTACAATATCGCGCGGAGCGAGTTCTTCTCGTTCATCAAACTCTTTCATAAAGCGAGTGCCATCAGGGCGTTTTAAATACGCACCTTCACCACGCATTGCTTCGGTAATTAAAAAGTTTTGTAATTCTGGATGATAAAGACTGGTTGGATGAAATTGATTAAATTCCATGTTAGCAACGCGACACCCTGCACGCCACGCCATTGCAATGCCATCACCACTAGAAACATCAGGGTTAGAGGTGTAAAGGTACACTTTACTTGCACCACCCGTTGCAAGGGCAACAAATTTTGCGCCAATAGTTTCTACTTTTTTGGCTTTTTTATTCCACACATGCATACCGTGAACATGTGACCCCGTTTTACCGATATTTTTATCAGTAATTAAATCAATCGCATTGTAATGCTCTAACAAGGTGATATTGCTATGTGCTTGAACTTGGCTAATTAACGTTGTTTGCACTGCTTTGCCAGTGGCATCGGCAGCATGCAAAATGCGTCGGTGGCTGTGACCCCCTTCGCGGGTTAAATGAAAACGCTCTTTACCTTTACTATCAAATTCCATATCAAAAGGCACGCCTTGGTCAATCAACCATTGTAGGCAGTCATGCGCATTGCTGGCAGTATAATGAACAGCTTCTCTGTCACACAAACCGCCACCGGCATCTAAAGTATCTTCAACGTGAGATTCTATACTGTCATTTTTTTTATCAAAAACAGCGGCAATTCCGCCTTGGGCATAAAGAGTAGAACCTTCGGTTAATTCACCTTTACTGATCACGGTAACGTTACAGTAATTAGCCAAAGATAAAGCAAGTGATAAGCCTGCTGCGCCGCTACCAATAATAGCGACATCGGTAATGTGATGTTTATTTTGGTTCATCTGTGAGGTACTTTGCGGTTACAATGCTCAGATAGAGCAATATTTATTTTTAATACTTATAGTTGTACCATATTTGTTGAACTACTACTAAGTGGTTTTAGCGTATAAACGCGTAATTTGTAGCTATTTTATAAAAAAACAATATGAGTCAGAACTTTTTATTCATCTAAGGGTCAGAGTAGGTGTGAACAATGGCGACACTATGAATAATAAGCAAGAATCAATCAGAGGAGTACCGGCTCGAATGAGCGAGCAGGAATTAGATTTAGCGTTAGTGAAAAGGGTTCAGCAGGGAGATAAAAACGCCTTTAACCTATTAGTTAAGAAGTATCAGAACAAGATTGCCGGTTTGATCTCACGTTATGTATCAAATCAAGGTGACATTGCTGATGTAGCACAAGAAGCGTTTATTAAAGCGTACCGTGCCCTTCCAAACTTTCGTGGTGACAGTGCTTTTTATACTTGGCTTTACCGTATCGCCGTTAATTGTGCTAAAAATTATTTAGTGGCTCAAGGGCGTAAACCGCCAGCAAATGATATAGATGCTGAGGATGCCGAGTTTTATGAAGGTGCAGATTCAATGCGTTCTAACGCGTCACCTGAAAATTTACTATTAAGCGAAGAAGTACGCGCTGTTATTTTTAATACGATTGATAGTTTGCCTGAAGATCTAAAAACCGCGATTACTCTTAGAGAAATTGAGGGTATGAGCTATGAAGAAATAGCCGTGGTGATGGATTGCCCAGTCGGGACGGTACGTTCGCGTATTTTTCGTGCCCGTGAAGCAATTGATAATAAATTAAACCCATTGATAGGCGAGTCTTAGTATGACAAAAGCACACGTTAACCGCTTAGATAACGAATCGTTATCAGCATTACTTGACGGTGAGCAAACTTTAAATGATGCCGCTATTGCATCAGATGATGTTGCTACGTTTGGCCGTTACGCGTTAATCGGTGATGCAATGCGAGCTAAAGAAAATAACAATAATATGGACTTTGATATTAGCGATCGCATTTCGTTAGCACTTGAGAGTGAGCCCGTTTATGCAGACTTTAGCCAGTCTGACAGTGTGGCAACCCCTTCAAGCACCGAAACAGACAACAAAGTAGTGGCGTTTAATTGGCGTAAACCGGTTGCCCAATTGGCAATTGCAGCAAGTGTAGCAATGTTTACTATTGTTGGCGTGAACACCTTACCGCAAGGTGAAGATGCTCCACAAAATGAAATTCCTTTACTGCAAACCACGCCGTTAACCGGCATGGCGTCGCCAGTAAGCTACTCATCAGCACCAGCACTTGATAACGCAGAGCAAGGCTTGCGCGAGCTTCAACAGCAACGCATTGGCGCATTAGTACTTGAACATCAGCGTCAAGCGCGTGTTGCTCATTCGTTAAAAACAGCTAAAACAGATGAAACATCGCCAGAGGAAAAAAACTAATTAGATGAAAGTAATCACTTTTATTATGTCATTGGTGTTAAGTTTTAACACTTTTGCCAATGACACAAACCCCGCTAAAGATTTACTGCTTGAAATGGCCAGTGCAGTTCACACTCGTAATTTCGACGCCTCTTTTGTTGTTGTTAAAGGTAAAAGTATGGAGCCCTACCGCTGGGTGCATGCTAAACAAGGTGATATAGAGCTTGAGCATTTAAGTTTGCTTAATGGTGCAGGCCTTGAAATGATCCGTATTGACGACCAAGTTACCTACTTTGAGCCACAATCAGAACCTTACTCGTTAACAACCGACTCAATTGCAGGTCCCATCCCAGAAGTTTTATTTAAAGATATTAATCGCCTAAGTGCGCATTATGATTTTGTGCTTGGTGGTAAAGGCCGTATTGCGGGGCGTCCTGCTCAGCTGGTTCGAATTGAATCTAAAAACGATGACAAATATAACTATTGGATTTGGATTGATACTGAGTCTTCGTTATTATTAAAAGCCGCTTATGTTAATCATCAAGGCGAAGCACTTGAGCAATTACAACTTACCCATATCAGTGTAACTGAGCAACCGGCAAGCTTATTATTAGAAGTACTTAATCGTAATTTTCCAACCCCATTACCCGCTAATTCAATTGCTGAACAAAGCAAAGCAAATGCCATGAATTGGACTATTGGTTGGCTACCTGAAGGGTTTGAACTACTCAAGTCAGATAGACATAAGCTCGACTTAAACAATGAATTAACAGACTACTATTTATTTTCTGATGGATTCGTTGAGGTATCAGTATTTGTACAACGACCACTACCAGGCAAGCGTTTAAGCGGAGCACTGACCTCGGGTGCAACCACTATATATGTGCACAACGGCGGAAATTTTGATGTGTCTGTGGTGGGGAATATCCCAACAACGAGTGCTAAAGCGATTGCAGAGTCGGTATCACGGGCATTATAGAATCTAAATTATGATAGAACAAACGTTAACCGTCGTGGCCCTTAGTGGCCACGTTGCGCATTTAGAAGCCCAACAAAAACAAGCCTGTGAAGGCTGTAATGGACGTTGTGGCTCACAGGTGTTTAGCAAGTTATTTGGTACCGCCAAAAAAACCTTGCCCTATAAATTTGAAACGCAATTAGAGGTGGGGCAAAAAGTGACCCTGTCACTGGATGACAGCCATGTTGTAAAACATGCCTTTGCCGTTTACATGTTGCCCTTGTTTTTGAGTTTAATCTTCGCCTTAATAACCAGTGAATTAATATTATTGGCCGAAGGCTGGCAAATTTTAGCTGCGATATTGGGTGGCATCACCGGCTTTTTAATTGCTAAAACATGGGTAAAATCACTTAGACATGAGATTAAAGTGATAAAAATTCATCCAATTAGTCTCCCTTTAACTCAAATAGATGGTGATTGACGCCAATTAAATGTAAAATTGCGTTTTTATGCCACAGTAACTTGAAAATGCACAGCAAGTATTTTCAAGTTATTTAGGCATGCGACCTTAGTCCTTTAAAATAGAAGTTTAGAATCCAGTTTATGAAGCATATCCGTAATTTTTCGATCATCGCCCACATTGACCATGGTAAATCGACCCTTTCTGACCGTTTGATCCAAGTTTGTGGTGGTTTAACCGACCGTGAAATGCAGAAGCAGGTTCTAGATTCAATGGATATTGAACGTGAACGTGGCATTACCATTAAGGCGCAAAGTGTAACGTTAAACTACAAAGCAAACGATGGTGAAACGTACCAGCTCAACTTTATCGACACTCCTGGGCACGTTGACTTTACTTATGAAGTATCACGCTCACTAGCAGCGTGTGAAGGCGCATTATTGGTTGTTGATGCCGGCCAAGGTGTTGAAGCACAAACATTAGCCAACTGTTATACCGCCATTGAAATGGACTTAGAAGTTATACCGGTTCTGAATAAAATTGATTTACCGCAAGCCGATCCATTACGTGTAGCCGAAGAAATTGAAGACATTATTGGTATTGATGCCCTTGATGCCGTGCAATGTAGCGCCAAAACAGGTGTGGGTATTGCTGAAGTACTTGAAATGATCGTTAAAGATGTACCACCACCAGTTGGTGATAAAGACGCACCATTACAAGCGCTAATTATCGATTCTTGGTTTGACCCATACCAAGGCGTTGTATCGCTAGTGCGTATTAAGCATGGTGAATTACGCGCTGGCGACAAAATTAAAATCATGTCAAACGAGAACGTACATACCGCAGATCATGTGGGTATTTTTACGCCTAAACAAACTAACACCGGTGTTTTACGCACAGGTGAAGTAGGGTTTGTTATTGCCGGTATTAAAGAAATACACGGTGCACCAGTAGGTGATACTATTACTCATCAAAAAAATGCGGCACCACTGCGCTTACCTGGTTTTCAGAAAATTAAACCACAAGTCTACGCGGGCATGTTCCCAATTGCGTCAGATGATTACGAGTCGTTCCGCGATGCACTTAACAAACTAAGCTTAAACGATGCGTCGTTATTCTTTGAACCAGAAAACTCAACCGCATTAGGGTTTGGTTTCCGCTGTGGCTTCTTAGGTATGCTGCACATGGAAATTATTCAAGAGCGTTTAGAGCGTGAATACGACATTGATTTAATCACCACAGCACCAACGGTTATTTATGAGGTAGTGACTAAAGAGGGCACTACACAAATAGATAACCCGTCTGACCTACCAGCCGTAAACGATATTTTAGAAATACGTGAGCCAGTAGTAGAGGCTAACATTTTAGTACCGCAAGAGTACTTAGGTAGCGTAATCACTTTATGTGTTGATAAGCGCGGTATGCAAACTAAAATGAGCTATCACGGTAAGCAAGTTGCAGTAACGTATGAACTGCCAATGGCTGAAGTGGTAATGGATTTCTTTGATAAGTTAAAATCAACCAGTCGTGGTTTTGCGTCGCTTGATTATAACTTTAAGCACTTCCAAACCTCAGACATGGTACGTGTAGATATACTTATTAATGGCGAGCGTGTCGATGCTCTAGCTATTATTGTACACCGCGAAAGCGCGCAGTCTCGTGGTCGTCAGCTTGCTGATGCGTTAAAAGAGCTTATACCGCGTCAAATGTTTGATATTGCGATTCAGGCAGCAATTGGTCAGCATGTAATCGCCCGTACAACTGTAAAGCAACTACGTAAAAACGTAATCGCGAAGTGTTACGGTGGTGACGTGAGTCGTAAGAAAAAATTACTTCAAAAACAAAAAGATGGTAAAAAGCGAATGAAGCAACTTGGTAACGTTGAAGTGCCTCAAGAAGCGTTCTTAGCCATTTTAAAAGTTGGTAAATAAAAATAAAGGATAATAAATGGCTGGCTACTTTTCAGTTTTATTGGTGTTATTAACCTTAGGCTCAGGCCTTATATGGTTAATAGATCACTTAATGTTTGCCCCTAAAAGGCAGGAGCGTTTGGCAATTGCACAAACTTCTGCCGGTGGCCAACTTGATGAAGAAACAGCAGCATTGATTGCGCCTGAGCCAGTCATTACTGAAACAGCAAAGTCGATTTTTCCGATGATTGCTGCTATCACTATTTTTAGATCGTTTATTTTTGAGCCGTTTCAGATCCCGTCGGGTTCAATGATGCCAACCTTATTAGTAGGCGATTTTATTTTAGTGCAAAAGTATTCTTATGGAATTAAAGACCCAGTATGGCGAAGCCAGTTAGTGGATGTGAGCGAACCAGAGCGTGGCGATATTGTTGTTTTTAAATACCCATTAGATGAAAGAGTTGATTATATTAAACGTGCTATAGGCTTACCTGGCGATAAAATTGTTTATCGCGATAAGCGTTTATATATTCAACCAAAATGTGAAGAAGGCGAAGTTCAAAAAGGCGCGTTTCTTTGCAACGAATTCAATAAAATTGATTTTAAATTAATTAATGATGATGAATTTATGCAAGGCCCAATGGCTTTAGCGCGTTTAAATGAAGATTTAACTACGTCTAGCCATGATATTTTAATTAACCCAAAATCGCCTGAACGAAAAGGGCGTTACTACCAGCAATTGGGCACTCCTGCGGATGAATGGGTGGTGCCTGCTGATCATTACTTTATGATGGGTGACAATCGCGATAACAGCCAAGATAGTCGCTTTTGGGGCTTTGTACCAAAAGAAAACTTGGTGGGTAAAGCTGTCTTTATATGGATGAGTTTTGAATTTGATAATGGCCCAGATGACATTTTACCAGGATGGGTTCCAACTGGTGTTCGTTTTGAACGCCTAGGTAATATTCAGTAACAATGAAAAAAAATGTAACAGAGTTATACAAAAGAATTGGCTACACATTTGCTGATCAAGGCCTACTTGAGCAAGCAATGACGCACCGCAGCCACAAAGGTCAACACAACGAGCGACTCGAATTTTTGGGCGACTCGATTTTGAGCTTTGTAATTGCCAATGCCTTGTACGCTAAATTTCCTAAAGCACGTGAAGGCGATTTAAGCCGCATGCGTTCGACTTTAGTTCGCGGCCAGACGTTAGCTGAATTTGGCCTTGAGTTTGAGCTAGGTGATTACCTGCGTTTAGGCCCAGGCGAGCTAAAAAGTGGCGGGTTTAGGCGCGAGTCGACCCTTGCAGATGCAGTTGAAGCCATAATTGGTGCTGTATTTTTAGATTCAGACATTGATCGCTGCGGCGAGCTTATTTTAGCGTGGTACGAATCACGTTTAGATGCTATTTCACCAGGGCTTAACCAAAAAGATCCTAAGACCCTGCTGCAAGAGTATTTGCAAGCTCGTAAGCTATCATTACCTGGCTATACTGTAGTAGATACTAAAGGCCAGGCACACAATCAAACATTCACGGTTGAATGTATCGTTGATGGAATGGATAGCATTATTTCTGTTGGCAGCTCAAGGCGTAAAGCCGAACAAAAAGCGGCCGAAAAAGCATTGAAGATACTTAAAAATGAATCTTGATACCTTAATACAGCCTCATGAAGGCGAAATAGACACATTTTGTGGCATGGTTGCGATTGTTGGCCGTCCTAATGTGGGTAAATCAACCTTGCTTAATGAAATTATTGAGCAAAAAGTCAGTATTACCTCACGTAAGCCGCAAACCACACGCCACCGTATTATGGGTATTCATACTGAGGGTAAACACCAAGCGGTGTACGTAGATACCCCAGGTTTGCATGTTGAAGAAAAGCGCGCCATTAATCGTTTAATGAACCGTGCAGCGTCGAGTTCAATTGGCGATGTTGAACTGATTATTTTTGTTGTTGAAGGCACTCATTGGAATGCCGATGACGAGATGGTACTTAACAAAGTGAGCCAAAGTGGCAAGCCGGTATTGTTAGTTATTAACAAAATTGACCAAGTGAAAGATCGCGACCTTGTACTGCCACACATGAAGTGGTTAGGTGATAAGTTTGATTTTATAGGCATTATGCCTGTATCTGCGACTCAGGGTAAAAACATTAACCTGATCAAAGATGAAGTGACTAAACGCTTACCGCCGTGCGAATTTTATTTTCCAGACGACTACGTTACTGACCGCTCAATGCGCTTTATGGCTGCTGAAGTGATCCGTGAAAAGCTTATGCGCTTTATGGGTGAGGAACTACCTTACTCAGTGACTGTGGAAATAGAGCAGTTTAAATGGCAAGAAAACGGTATTTGGCACATCAATGGCCTTATTTTGGTTGAGCGTGAAACGCAAAAGCGCATGGTTATCGGTAACAAAGGCGAAAAGCTAAAAGTGATCGGCCGTGAAGCGCGTAAAGACCTAGAAGAAATGCTTGAAAATAAAGTATTTTTAGAATTATGGGTTAAAGTAAAATCGGGCTGGGCTGACGATGAACGTGCCTTAAGAAGCTTAGGCTACGGTGAAGATTAATAAGTATCGAATAGCCTAATATGGACAGCGACTTTTACAAAGCCTATTTATTACACCGACGTCCCTACAGTGACTCGCAAGTAATGTTAGATATGCTGGTAGAAGGCGTTGGCCAGCTTAGAATGCTCGCTCGAGTTAGTGGTCGCCAGGCCACTAAACATAAAGCCCAATTACAACCATTTCAATCCTTACTCGTCCATTACAATGGCAAATACGATTTAAAATATATTAATAAATTTGAGCTCTACGGCAACCCGTTATTTCTAACCGGTGATAAGCTTTACTGTGGCTTTTATTTAAATGAGCTAACTAATCGCATTGTGCCGATTAATGAGCCCATTGATCAAGTTTTTCAACTTTATAAAACACACCTAGAAAACCTTAATAGTGGTACTGATATGCAAGCAGTACTGCGCTCTTATGAATTTCAATTGTTAGAGCTGCTAGGGTATGGAGTGGATTTTAGTTTTGATGCTGACGGTGAGCCAATTGACGAGGCACAAACGTATAGCTACTTCGCAGAAGTAGGGTTTTCAGTGCAACATGACACGCGTTCTGGATTCACTGGTTCACAACTTAATGCCATAGCAAATCATGACTTCAGCCAAGCGGATGTGTTATATATGGCAAAGCAATTAAGTCGTTATTTATTAAAGCCATTATTGGGCAATAAGCCATTAAAAAGTCGTGAGCTATTTATTAGCTCTCAATAAACAAATTTCACAGGTACAAACATGAAAGATATTCTTCTAGGCGTGAACGTAGATCATATTGCAACGCTTCGCCAAGCTCGAGGTACTTCTTACCCAGATCCAGCCCATGCAGCCAGTGTTGCAGAACATGCCGGTGCAGATGGCATTACGATTCATTTACGTGAAGACCGCAGACACATTCAAGATCGCGACGTGTATGTGATGGCTAAAACCATTCAAACACGTATGAACCTTGAAACCGCAGTAACCGATGAAATGATTGCGATTGCACTTGAGGTTAAACCTGAATATGTTTGCTTAGTACCAGAAAAACGTGAAGAGCTTACTACCGAAGGTGGCTTAGATGTAGCGGGTAATATTGATAAAATAGCCGCAGCGACTAAAACCCTAACGCAAGCCGGTATTAAAGTATCACTGTTTATAGATGCTGATAAAGCGCAGTTAGATGCGGCAAAAACCTGTGGTGCACCTTATGTTGAAATTCATACTGGGGCCTATGCAGATGCAACTAATGATGAAGACACCGCAAAAGAGCTTGAGCACATCCGCCAAGGCGTTAAGTATGCAGCGAGTATTGGCTTAATTGTTAATGCCGGCCATGGTTTGCATTATCACAACGTGAAGCCAATTGCAGCGATGCCAGAGATTTACGAGCTTAATATTGGTCACGCTATTATTGCCCGTGCAGCGATTGATGGTTTAGATAAAGCAGTACGTGATATGAAACGTCTAATGCTTGAAGCACGCGCTTAGAATCATAAAAAACAACATCAAAGACGAGCTTATTTATTAGTGATATCAATTTTGGCATCAACAAGTAAGTTTTCCAGCTCGTCTTGAAGTTCAAACAGTTCGGGCTCTATATTATCAAGTACGCATTCATTTTTTAGTGATGTTTCGATCGTTTCAGCTAAGGTTTTTAGCTTTGGTACGCCGGTGTAGCAACACGCTCCATGAAACTTATGGATCACGCTGAGTACTTGATGGCAATCATTACTGACGATTGCTTGATTTAATAAGTTTAGGGTTTCGGGCACGCTTAATAACAGCATATTAAGCATCTCATTGGCTAATTCGGGTTTACCGCCTGCACGTTGCAGCGCCAACGTCCAATCAAGCCGAGTGCTATCAAAAGGCGCTGGGCTATGTTCATATGTGCTTTTTGACTTATCACGGCTTACAGGTAATTGCGGGCTATGATCGCAAATAATTTGGTTTAGCATATCTTCATCGATAGGCTTAGTTAAATAGCCTTCAAAACCATCTTTTAATAACTGTTCTTTTTCACTATTAAGTGCATGTGCCGTCACGGCAATAATAGGCGTATCTTCATTTAAAGATGACTCTTTAATGAGTTTACAGGCTGTAATGCCATCCATTATCGGCATTTGAATATCCATAAAAATCACATCATATTTATGACTTTTACTTAAGCTGTAAGCTTGTGATCCATTATGTGCGGTATCAATCAATTCAACCTGTTCGTTTAGTAGGGTGTAAATTAATTTTAAATTTGCGTCGTTATCATCTACCACTAATACTTTTAATGGCAGTAGAGTTTGTTCATGCTGGTCTATGTTATGCGCTGGGTGATCAAGTCGATATGGTGCAGCTAATAACTCACATAACTTACGATGGTTAAGCGGTTTACTTAAACAGGCATCTGCACCACTGCCTATAAAGGCTTCACGCATATTGTGCGATACAGTATTGAGCATTAAGTATAAATAATCGGTTGATTCTCTAACCGCTTTTACATAGCTTTTTAAGCGCTGCATATCATCAACCGATGCCATGTGACCAATAAGGCATATATCAAAATTTATCTCTGATTTCTCGATACACTCTAAAAATTCACTTTCGCTATGACATGGGGTGACGCTGATTTTCCACTCTTGTAATAATGAAAGTACGGCATGATGAGTATGTTTATGTGGCTCTAAGTAAAGCACACGTTTACCAATTAATGACTGGGTAGGCAAATCGTTGGTGAATACGTGGTTTGGTAATCTAAATACGCCATTAAAAGTAAAGCATGTGCCACTACCTGGAGCTGAATTTAAGGTAATACGGCCATTCATTGCCTCAACAATATGTTTAGTAATAATAAGCCCTAAGCCAGTGCCACCAAATTTGCGGGTGATACTGGAGTCGGCTTGACCAAAGGCGGTAAATAACGCGTCTTGTTTATCGGCAGGAATGCCCACCCCGGTGTCAGCAACCGACACTAAAATGGACGTGCGCTCCTCATCTAATAAACGGTGGCTAATATCGACTTTAATCGCGCCTTTTTCAGTAAATTTAATCGCGTTACTTAACAAGTTAATAAGCACTTGTTTAAACCGTGTGGGGTCACCGGTTAAGTGATCGGGCACCTGAGGATTTATATAAATAGAGAGCTCAAGTTGTTTGTCGTGCGCGCTAGGTGCCAGTAATGTCATCACTTCGTTTACGCTGTCGCGTAATTGAAATTGAATGGATTCAAGCTCCATAGCGCCTGCTTCTAATTTGGAGAAGTCTAATATATCGCTAATAATGGTCATTAAACTGTTTGCTGAAAGCTCAATGGTATCAAGGTAATCTTTTTGATTTTTATTTAGCGGTGTTTTATAAAGCTGGCGAGTAAAGCCAATTACCCCGTTAAGTGGTGTACGCAATTCATGACTCATTTTTGCTAAAAAGTCAGACTTAACGCGGTTAGCATCTTGGGCTTCTTTTTTAGCCATAGTGAGCTGTATATTTTGCGTTTCGTATTGTTCAAGTGTTTCGCGGTAATCGCTAGTTGCCTGATCAATATTTTTTTGCATTTCGTCTTTTTGCATCACCATAGAGTGGGAGATGGTGTTGAGTCCTTCACGCAATAGCTCAAACTCACCATTCATGGGCTCAGTTAACCCTGTTTGTCTTTTCCCTTCAATTAACCTGTCGGTAGCAAGTACTAACTTATTTAGCGGTGTCATAAACATACGACTAAGTTTTAGTGCTAAAATAGCAGCTAATACTAAGGCAAAGATAATAATAATACCGCTAACTAATAATGCGCGTTGCTGACCAATAACGGCCTTGTCGCGATTAAGTTGGATCACCACGGTACCTAATGTGGTTTGAAACTCAGAAGTATTCCAGTCGCTATTGGGTGTTGTATGGTTAATGATAGGGGTAAAGAAAGTCACTAATTCTTCAGTTTGCTGAACATGTGTGGCTTTAAAGCTGTCAATTTGTGTTTGCTCAATTAAGGTATCGAACGAGCGATGATAATTACTGGTTATAATAAGTTGGTTGTTATCATTAAAAATAGCAATTGATTTAACCGCTGGTGAGTGTTTGTTGTGTGTATAACGAATAACACGGTTAAGTAGTTTTTTATTTTTTTCCAGTAAAGGTTGTTCAAGAGCAATCGCTAAAGGCTCAGAAATTGTTGTGCCTTGTTGATATAAAATTTCATCAAGCTCAATGTAACGATTTATTGTAAAATAACCACCTAGTAATAGCCCAATGATCACTGTGGGGATCAGGGTGAGTGTTAAAACAGAATCGCGCAAGCCTAGTTTGGTCATAATCTGAGCATTATTATCATTTTTATTAAATGTGAGTATATACATACTCATAGCTATTCTCAAAGTAGAGACGTAATTCATCAACCTTTAAGGTAATGCCTCATGGCACAAATATTTAAAGCAAAGAAAAAACCACTACAAAAGCAATCGCTTGAACTCGATATTACAGCAATGGATCACCATGGCCGTGGTATTGCTAAGTACAATAATAAAGTGTGTTTTGTTAGTGGATCATTACCTGGTGAGCGAGTAAAAGCTAAGTTGGTTGATGATAAAGCACGTTACAGCCAAGCTGATACGCTTAAAATAATTAAAGCTAGTGAATATCGCACAGCGCCTATTTGTGAACACTACAGCCAATGCGGTGGTTGCCAGCTACAGCATTTAGATACCACACAACAGGTAATTGAAAAGCAAGCTGCGGTGAATCAATTATTTGCCAAGTTTGCAAAATTAACCGATTTAAACTGGCAAGCCCCGCTGCAAAGCCAAGCAACTCATTATCGACGCAGTGCTCGGGTTGCTGTTATGTTCGACAAGGCCGCAAAAAAAATGCGGGTAGGCTATAGGGCACGTGGCTCTAAAAGCATTGTTAGTATTAATCAGTGCCCAGTATTAAGTGACGTATTTGCCGATGTATTTAATGTATTTGATAAAGTCATTAATCAACACAAGACGCTGCACAGTATTAGTCATTTACAGTTATGTGCCGCTGATGAACAATATTTTATTGTTATTCGTCATACCAAAGCGATTTCGCCCACAGATAAAGCGTTTGTTGAGCAAAGTGTAACAGCTCATAATTGGCAATTAGTGTGGCAAAGTGACAGTGACACCATTGATCATTCACATTTAGCTATGCCATTTTATAAGCTTGAACAGCTAAATATAACGTTTGAGTTTGGGCTCAGTAACTTTATCCAGGTTAACGCGAGTGTAAATCAAGCGATGCTGATCCAAGCTGCAAACTGGTTAGCACTTCAAGGCGATGAAAATGTTCTGGATTTATTTTGTGGTATTGGTAACTTCTCTTTAGTGTTAGCGAAACAAGCTAAAACAGTAACAGGAATTGAGGGCGTAACTTCGGCGGTTGCATTAGCAACACAAAATGCGCACACTAACTCTATTACTAATACCCAGTTTCATTGCTTTGATTTAACCACGAGCATTAAAAAAGCGCCGTGGTTTAATAAAGAATTAGATGTTTTAGTACTCGACCCCTCACGCACTGGTGCGATGGCAGTTTTAGAACAGCTTCCATTAACGCAGTTTAAAGCGATTTTATACGTTTCTTGCGACCCTGTTACTTTAGCCCGTGACAGCGCTATTATTTCGCAAGCCGGCTTTGAGCTGAACAAGATAGGGCTAATGAATATGTTTCCTCACACGGGGCATATCGAAACTATGGCGTTATTTCAACGGAGGTAAAGCGCATTATGGTAGCGACACGTCAATCTCATCAACATGATAAAGCGGGTGACTTTTTTTCACGCGTAGAATCTCTTGATTTGTCTCAAGAAAAAATCAGCTTACTCAACAAAGCGCAGCAGCTTTGCCAAACGTGCGATAACAGCGAACGACAAAATACCGCTATAGAAATGGTGGAGATTTTAGTTGAGTTAAATTTAGATGCTGACTCTTTAGCCACAGCCTATTTAACCCCTTATTATTTAAATGATGTAGTGAGCATTGATGCGGTAGAAGAGCATTTAGGCAATCATGTTGCAGTGCTGCTTACAGGTGTGTCACAAATGGCTACCATAAGTACCTTAGCTCATCAAGGCAACGGCACTGTGCAAGTCGATAATATTCGCCGGATGCTGCTTGCTATGGTGGAAGATGTGCGCGCTGTGGTGATTAAATTAGCCGAGCAGGTTTGCCATTTACGCAACGTAAAAGACGCCGCAGAAGAAGAGCGAGTGATTGCCGCTAAAGAAACCGCTGATATATTTGCACCGCTTGCGAATCGTCTTGGTATTGGCCAATTAAAGTGGGAGCTAGAGGATTTAGCTTTTCGGTATTTGCATCCAGATATTTATAAAAATATTGCTAAGCAACTTGATGATAAGCGCCTTGCCCGTGAAGCGTATATGGCTGATATGGTTGAGCAAGTAAAACAACGCCTCCATGAAGCTGGCATTAAAGCTGAGGTGTACGGCAGGCCAAAACATATCTACAGCATTTATAAAAAAATGGCGAAAAAGAACTACGAGTTTGATCAGCTGTTTGACATACGCGCCATGCGAATTGTGGTTGAACGATTACAAGATTGCTACGGCGCCCTAGGCATAGTGCATACTAATTGGCGTCATTTAAATAAAGAGTTTGACGATTATGTTGCAACCCCAAAACAAAATGGCTATCAGTCTATTCATACAGTTGTGTTTGGCCCTGAGGGTAAAACCGTTGAAATTCAAATACGAACGCACGACATGCATCAAGATGCAGAGCTGGGTGTCGCCGCGCATTGGATGTACAAAGAAGGCGCATTACCAGGGCGTGGTTCAGGCTATGAGCAAAAAATTAGCTGGTTGCGTAAGTTACTGCAATGGCAAGAAGAAGTGGTTGATGGCAGCGACTTAGCACAAGAGCTTAAAAACCAAGTTGTAGAAGATCGTGTGTATGTATTTACTCCTCGTGGAGACATTTTTGACTTGCCACTGGGGGCAACGCCTCTTGATTTTGCTTACTACATTCACTCCAATGTAGGGCATCGATGTATTGGCGCAAAAATATTTGGCAAAATAGTGCCATTTACTCATCAGTTAAGCACTGGTGACCAAGTTGAAATACTAACCCAAAAGCAGCCAAACCCAAGCCGTGATTGGTTAAACCCGTCGCTGGGATATATTAAATCGTCCCGCGCTAGAGCCAAAATCCACCATTGGTTTAAACAGCTCGACCGCGATAAAAATTTAAGTGCGGGTAAAGAAATCCTTGATAACGAATTACAAAAATTAGAGCTAACTTATAAAGATTTAGACCCTGCTATAAAGCGTTTTAATTTTAGAGAACTTGATGACTTAATGGTCGCCATTGGCGCAGGCGATATTCGTCTTAACCAAATGCTTAACTTTATTACCGACAGAACAGAGCATGAGCCGGTAATTCGTTTCAAATCGCCTAGTAAAGTGACTGGTGACAAAAACGGTATTGTGGTGGATGGGGTCGGTAGTTTAATGAGCCATGTTGCTCGTTGTTGTCGCCCAGTACCTGGGGATGAAATTATTGGGTATATTACTCAAGGGCGCGGTATTGCGGTGCATCGAGAGGATTGTGATTCGTTTAGTAATTTAAAAAACAAGCACCCCGAGCGTGTTATTTCAGTGAGTTGGTCAGACGATATTAGTAGCTCTTACGCCTTAACTATTCGTATTGAAGCCAGTGATCGTTCTGGCTTAATTCGTGACATCAGTTCTGCACTTGCCAATGAAAAAGTTAATGTGCTCAATATGAACGTAAACACGGTTGATAGCACTCAAACTGCTATTTTTTTGATGCAAATTGAAGTGCATGACTTACAAGGCACAAACAAAGTGCTGTCTAAGCTACATCAGATCGAAGGGGTACACAGTGCAAAACGAGGGCAGTAATCAGGCTAACAATGAGGCTTTAAGCCAACTGCTGGAAATAATGCAAACACTGAGAAACCCTGAGGGCGGATGCCCTTGGGATCTCAAGCAAACGTTTGCGTCAATCGTACCTCACACTCTTGAAGAAGCCTATGAAGTGGCTGATTGTATTGAGCGCGACGATTTAAATGAACTTAAAGGTGAACTAGGTGATCTGTTATTTCAAATCGTGTTTTATGCGCAACTAGCGCAAGAGCAGCAATTATTTGATTTTAATGATGTGGTGGCTCAGTTAAATGAGAAGCTGATACGTCGTCATCCGCATGTATTTTCATCGCAAGACACACCCACAACTGATGCCGAATTAGCCGCGCAGTGGCAAGCAATAAAAGCACAAGAGCGCGCAGCTAAACCCCAAGATGAAAGCTCAACACTTTGGCAAGATATACCAAATAGTTTACCTAGCTTAACAAAAGCTAAAAAAATTCAACAACGTGTAGCCGCTTTAGGCTTTGATTGGCCTACTTATCATGGAGCTATAGATAAAGTGAGTGAAGAGGTTGAGGAAGTGAAAGAAGCTTTAGCTCATAACCCGTACTCAGCGCATACAGCAGAAGAGCTAGGTGATTTGTTGTTTGCTACCGTGAATGTAGCGCGCCATGTTAAACGTGATCCAGAGCAATTGCTTCGTAGTGCCAACGATAAGTTTTCTGCACGATTTGAAAAGGTGCAAAATTACTTAATTGCCCAGGGTAAATGTATTGAGTCAGCGTCTTTAGAGGAAATGGATGCGGCATGGGATGCAATAAAAAAATTAAATAAATAGGGACATAAAAAATGTCTGTTTTTTGTGCACAGATTTGCTATTTATAGCTGGATTGCTTAGCCATGTTTTGGTACAATTTCGCCCCGTCTTGTTTATATTCCAAAATCACTTGTTTGGGTATTATATTCCTTTTAATTCCTGATATTCTAGGGTTCGCATGAGTACAAAATTTATCTTCGTTACTGGCGGAGTTGTTTCTTCGTTGGGTAAAGGTATTGCAGCAGCATCATTGGCCGCTATTTTAGAAGCCCGTGGCTTAGATGTTACCATTCTAAAGCTGGATCCTTACATCAACGTTGACCCAGGCACAATGAGCCCAATTCAACACGGTGAAGTATACGTTACCGAAGACGGCGCAGAAACGGACCTTGATTTAGGTCACTACGAACGTTTTATTCGCACCAAAATGACCAGCCGTAATAACTTTACGCAGGGGCGCGTATATGAAGATGTACTACGTCGTGAAAGACGTGGTGAATATCTTGGCGCAACTATTCAGGTTATTCCTCATATTACCAATGACATTAAGCAACGTGTTTATGATGGCGCAGAAGGCCATGATATAGCAATCGTTGAAATTGGTGGTACGGTAGGCGATATTGAATCACAACCATTTATCGAAGCAATTCGTCAAATGGGTACAGAAATAGGTCGTGAACGCGCACTTTTTATTCACTTAACCTTAGTGCCATTCTTAGGCCCTGCCGGTGAAGTGAAAACAAAACCAACTCAGCACTCAGTTAAAGAGTTACGCTCGGTAGGTATTCAACCAGATATTCTTATTTGTCGCTCAGACCGTAAGCTGCCAAATAACGAGCGTGCAAAAATTGCATTGTTCACAAACGTTGAAGAAAAAGCAGTTATTTCACTGCCTGATGTAGACAGTATTTATAAAATCCCTGCGTTATTAAAATCGCAAGAGTTAGATAACTTTGTATGTCGTCGTTTTCATTTAGACGCGCCTGAAGCCGATTTAGCTGAGTGGGAACAAGTATTGTATCAAGAGTCTAACCCAACGGGTGAAGTGACAATTGGTATGGTAGGTAAATACATTGAATTACCAGATGCATACAAATCAGTAAACGAAGCATTAAAGCATGCGGGACTGAAGAATCGTTTAACTATTAATATCCAATACGTTGATTCACAAGACTTAGAAACCAAAGGAACGGATGTTCTTTCTCGCTTAGATGCTATTTTAGTGCCAGGTGGTTTTGGTGGTCGTGGTGTTGAAGGTAAGATTTTAGCGGCTAAATATGCTCGTGAAAACAAAGTGCCTTACTTAGGTATTTGTTTAGGTATGCAGGTTGCACTTATTGAATACGCACGAAATGTTGCCGGTTTAGTTGATGCAAACTCAACTGAATTTAACGCAAACTCAGACTCGCCAGTGGTTGGTTTAATCACTGAGTGGTTAGATGCTGAAGGTAATGTTGAATTACGTGACGAAAAATCTGATTTAGGTGGCACTATGCGTTTAGGCGCACAAAAATGTCATTTAACACCAGGCTCTAAAGTACATGATGTGTATGGTAGCGACGAAATTGTTGAACGCCATCGTCACCGTTATGAAGTTAACAACAACTTTGTAGCACAACTTGAGCAAGCTGGTTTAAGCTTTACAGGTTTATCTGAAGATAAAAAACTAGTAGAGATTATTGAGAATAAAGATCACCCTTGGTTTATTGCAGCGCAATTCCACCCGGAATTCACTTCAACACCACGTGATGGTCACCCGCTATTTGAAGGGTTTGTAGCTGCGGCTCATACCTATCAAAAAGCGTCTTCGTAATATAAAAAGGCTGTGCATGATGCGCGGCCTTTTTTGTTTCTAAGGCTAGCCAAACTCAGGTTAGCCGCACTCACCATTTTGGGAATATAGAGGAATCAAGATGTCAGAAATCGTAAAAGTAATCGGTCGTGAAGTTATGGACTCGCGTGGTAACCCAACTGTTGAAGCTGAGGTATATTTAGCTGATGGTTCATGGGGCCGTGCTGCTGCACCTTCAGGTGCATCTACAGGAACTCGCGAAGCATTAGAATTACGTGATGGTGATAAAGCGCGTTACTTAGGTAAAGGCGTATTAAAAGCGGTTGGCTTCATTAATAATGAAATTGCAGAAGCGCTAAAAGGTCAAAATGCACTTGCTCAAAGTGATGTAGACCAAGTAATGCTTGATTTAGATGGTACTGAAAACAAAGAAAAACTAGGTGCTAATGCTATTTTAGCGGTTTCACTTGCTAACGCAAAAGCGGCTGCACAATCTAAAAAAGTAGAGCTTTACGAGCACATTGCTGACTTAAATGGCACGCCAGGTGTTTACTCTATGCCACTACCAATGATGAACATCATCAACGGCGGTGAGCACGCTGATAACTCAGTAGATATTCAAGAATTTATGGTTCAGCCAGTAGGTGCTACTAACTTCCGTGAAGCATTGCGTATGGGTGCTGAAGTATTTCATAGCCTAGCTAAGGTACTTAAAGCAGATGGACATTCAACAGCTGTAGGTGACGAAGGTGGTTTTGCACCAAACCTTGCATCAAACGAAGCTGCACTTGCAGCTATTAAAGTGGCTGTTGCAAATGCCGGTTATGAGCTTGGTAAAGATATTACCCTTGCACTTGATTGTGCGGCCTCTGAGTTTTATAACAAAGAAGCAAATATCTATGACCTTAAAGGTGAAGGTAAGCAATTTACATCTGAAGAGTTTAACCACTTCTTAAAAGATTTAACTGAGCAATACCCAATTGTATCAATTGAAGATGGTTTAGATGAGTCTGATTGGGATGGCTTTGCACACCAAACCAAACTAATGGGCGATAAAGTTCAATTAGTGGGTGATGACTTATTCGTAACCAATACTAAGATTTTAAAACGCGGTATCGACAATGGTATTGCTAATTCAATCTTAATTAAATTTAACCAAATTGGTTCACTAACAGAGACGTTAGCAGCAATCAAAATGGCAAAAGATGCAGGTTTTACAGTGGTTATTTCTCACCGTTCAGGTGAAACTGAAGATGCAACCATTGCTGATTTAGCGGTAGGTACTGCTGCAGGTCAAATTAAAACGGGTTCATTAAGCCGTTCAGATCGTGTTGCTAAGTACAACCAATTGCTACGTATTGAAGAGCAACTAGGCACTAAAGCACCTTACAATGGTTTAAAAGAAGTTAAAGGTCAGTAATTTTTTAGGTTCTGATATTTAAGATTATAAAAATCCTCGCTTAGGCGGGGATTTTTTTACGTGTAAGTAATTTCAAATGAGAAAAAGTGAATTTTGATATGAGGAGATAGCTGTACCTTTAATTTGGACTAAGCTTGTTTTTATGTTGCCTTTAGGTTTTTATTTTGTTGACTTTCACTTCTCATTTACAAGGAGTTATGATGAAAAAATTACTTTACTTTACTTTTAAGTGCACCTGCCCTTTCCTCATCAATGTATTCAAATTGTGATGGCTGTAGTGTTTATAGCATACAAGCTAAAGCAAAAGAGTTGGCCAAATTAGGCGCTCAAACTGTTTACATAGGTGATGAACAGAAAAAAGTACTCACCAAGTATACCTCCCAATTTGAGCCAGAGCTAAATCAAACTATTCTAATTAAAGAGTCAGTTGAATCTGCTAAAGTAAAAATCTTTAATGATGCTTTATTAGAACGCCAAAACTTATTAAGCTATCTAAGATCAGGTTATGGCGGCTTGCCAGCAGGAATTGCAGGATCTGCATATGACTTAGTAGGGGCAAACTATAGAATCAGCGCTTTAAAAACGTGGTTTAGAAATAATCAGATGTTAACAGCTCATTTAGGTAATTATGTATTGGGGATTACTGGCGGTATTGGAAAGTTTGTAAATGTAAATGTAAATGTAAATTTAACATTTGATATACATACTGCAGATGGTTCAATAGCTATTATGAGAGTAACTGGATTTTTAACATTCGATGATGTGGTTAACGCAAAGTTAGACCTTGAGTTAATCAAAGTAGTAGACGCCGATGGTAATGTACTAGACCTGACCAAAAAAGAACCATTTAAAGATGTTTTTATAATAAAAGATGGGGATTTAGAGAAAGCAACTACTTTAGTCAATGCGGCACATAGATTAGGCTTTTATGCCGTTAGAGTATCATCATTTCGTGTAAGCAGTGGCGGTAGTGTAACAATTACTGATGGTCTGGTATGCGAAAAGGTTGGCGATAAAGTAGTGTGTAAAGTACCAACGAATCCAAAATAGAGGTGAAAATGAATATTCCCGTCAATGATCTTAGCTACTTGTTATTTCTTTTGCCTGTAGCAATTATAATGGTTTATCTATTAAAAAAAGCGACATCAAAAACAAATGTTAAACATAACGTCATGCTTAATTTTATTTTAACGATGCTATTGTTTCCTGTTGGGTTTGCACATTTTATTTGGTGTATTTATACATCAATTACATCAATAAAAAAGCGAGATTGTAACACTCAATAATTTTAATCTAGGGGGGAACTCCCCCCTTTTTTTAGGAGTTTTCTATAATGTATTTTCACACATCTTTTTATTACATTATCGTTTTACCATTTTTGCTTGTTTTTTCAGGCTTGATTTTTTTTCTAAATAAAAATTCAAATACTAAAAGTAGTATAGGTTTAAGCTTGGTTTTGACATTTGTTAATATCTTTTTTGGTTTATTCCATTTGTTTTATGTGATTAACAAAGTGCTTAAAGAGATTCCAGAGAATAAAAAGCTCACAGAGTGAATTGCTGTTTTAAAATCTTGCTGGTAAAGCTGGTTTTTAAGTAAAAGCCACGCGGCAGGGTTTGTATAACTTGCCCGTTAGGGCCTATGGCATCGGTGACTACTTTACTGTTAGCAGCTTTTGGCCGTATTTGCATTACATCCCCTAAATGTCCTGATATTTCATCTACCCGGCCAAGGGCTATAAGCTCCATTTGCTCTTCCCAGTCACGCTGTAATTGTGCATCTTGTGCCGCACTAGGTTGCCATAAAAAGCCACTGCCTATTGTTCTATCAAACGGGGCAATATCGCGCTCACTTAAAATAGGTAGCCATAAAACATGATTCAACTTTTTACGTACGCTACTTGTGTGCCAGGTCATACCGGTTACATTCATTAATGGGGTAACCGACACAAACGTGGTTTCTAATGGTTTGCCTTTATATGAAATGGGCAATGTTTTGAGCTCTATACCTAAATCTTCAAAGTCGGGGAGCGGTTTTGAACCGGCCGTTGCGCCTAATACATATTCAATCAGTTGACCCGTCCAGCCTTTTTCACGTAACAAATCATCAGGTGTTTTAAAATGATACTGCTGTGCTAACTGGCCAAGTGTAAGCCCTGCAATATTATTGACACGTTGCATTAGTTGATTAATTGAAAGAGGTTTTAAAGGTTGCATACTGTTAATTTAGTTGAATAAATACCAGTGTCATGATAGCAAATTAGCTTGGTAGTGGATATCTTTAGCGGTTGGTTGATTTTTGTACGTGGTGTGGTTGGTGCAATTTTATGCACTACTTTAAAACTATAGTTTTAGGTAAGTAGCTGAACTATATTGTTTTTTTTGTTTTTAGTGTTCAATTTTAGTTAAGGTCTATAATTGTTGTAAGGATAAATACAGATGTATAAACATGTTTATCCACAGATTCTGTGGAGAACATCACTTTTTTGATCTTGTATTGTGGATTTGTTTGCTAAATGAGCGTGTTTTATGAAAGTTATGCACAAGCTGTGAGTAACCAGCACAAACAGTGTGGTTTTTATGTATTAATTCATGCCAGAGTTGTTTGTTATTAATATGCAACGGATTTCGCCATTAATTTACCTTGCGCGAAGGCGTTCACGAGGCTTGCGCGTAATAGTATTTGCCGTATTGCAACTAATGTGGAACAATCATAAAAAATCGACTTACAAATGAGGCACTAAGGTGATTGATGCCGAAGGTTTTCGTGCCAATGTCGGAATTGTGATTTGCAATAATCAGGGGCAAGTGTTTTGGGCCAGACGTTATGGTCAACATTCTTGGCAATTTCCCCAAGGTGGTGTTGATGATGGTGAAACACCAGAACAAACTATGTACCGTGAATTACACGAAGAAGTAGGTTTGCGACCAGAAGATGTAGAAATAGTTGCAAGCTCAAAACATTGGTTACGCTATAAATTACCCAAACGATTAATCCGCCGCGATTCAAGTCCGGTGTGTATTGGGCAAAAGCAAAAATGGTTTTTACTAAAACTGCGCTGTAAAGATGAAGATGTTAACTTACTTAAAACTCATCATCCTGAATTTGATGATTGGCGATGGGTAAGTTATTGGTATCCGGTTAGACAGGTTGTGTCGTTTAAACGGGACGTTTATCGACGTGTTATGAAGGAGTTTGCTCCCTTTGCTATGCCCTTTAATAAGCGAGAGCAACAAAAAGATCACTGGCGAAATAAAAGGTAGTTTTACATAAAAAGGAGCAGTGTATGCTGGCAACACTCAGAGCGATAGCTGAGTCTGTTTCGCAACAAGCGAATTTAGACGGTGCGTTAGTGTGCTTTGTGAAAATGGTAAAAGATGCCATGAATACCCAGTGCTGCTCCATTTATTTTGCTGACTACAGCCAAGACAACTTTGTACTGATGGCCACTGAAGGTTTAAACCCTGATGCTGTGGGTAAATTTCGGATAGGCTTTACCGAAGGACTTGTAGGGCTTGTTGCTCAACGTGAAGAAGCAATTAACATTGCCTTTGCAAAATCGCATCCTCGTTTCAAACTTTCCCCAGAAGTTAACGAAGAAGGCTATAACGCTTTTTTATCTGTGCCTGTTGTTCATCAAAAAAAAGTTTTAGGTGTTATTGTTGTCCAACAAAAAATGGCGCGGGTATTTTCTCAAGATGAAGAGTCGTTTTTAATAACGCTTTCTGCGCAGTTAGCTTCGCAATTAGCCCATGCCGAAATAAAAGAAGTTTTGCGCCAAGATGAGTCTTCCCATCAAACGTCTGTATTAAAAGGCGTCTCTAGTGCACCAGGGATCAGCATAGGTAAAGCATTTGTTGTTATTCCTAAACTTAACTTTAAGTCTATAGAGCTTACTAAAAATAGCGATGTTAATGAACAGCGGCGTTTATTCACCCAAGCGGTTGCTGCAACCCGTAAAGAGTTTAGTACTTTATCGATGACATTAAGCGACACCATACCGCAAGAAGCGCTGGCTGTATTTGATGTTTATCAGCAATTATTAGATGCTAAAAGTTTAGGTCATAATGTAGAAGCGCAATTGCAAGAGGGGTGGTGTGCAAAAAGTGCATTAAAAATTGTGATTGAACGTTTAGTTGCGCAGTTTAACGAAATGCAAGACCCTTACATTAAAGAGCGTGCAGTTGATGTAAAAGACATTGGCTTACGGGTGCTGCATCATTTAGTGAATACCGAGCACGCAATAAAAGACTACCCTGAAAACACCATTTTAATAGCGCATACATTAACCCCTGCGATGTTAGCAGAGGTGCCCAATGAGCGTTTAGCTGGGGTTGTGAGCATTAATGGTTCAGCTAATAGCCACGCCTCTATTTTAACCCGTGCTATGGGTGTGCCTGCGATTTGGGGTATTGAAGATTTACCGCTATTGCAGTTTGATAGCAAAGAAATGATTTTAGATGCCTTTTCTGGGCGTTTATATATTTCGCCTTCGCAAATGCTTATTGATGAGTATACCGAGTTACAATACCAAGATAACTTGCTTAACAATCGATTTTTAGAAGAACAAGCACTGCCAGCAATCACGTTAGACGGCGAGCATATTAGTTTATTGCTTAATGCAGGGCTTGAGCTTAATACCCAACAAAATAGTGCCCATATTTGTGATGGTGTTGGCCTTTACAGAACCGAAGCGTGGTTTATGCAAAAGGGGCAGTTTCCTTCGCAACAAGAACAAGAAAAGTGGTACCGCGAAGTACTTAGCAGCTATTATCCTAATCCGGTGGTTATGCGTACCTTAGATATTGGTGGCGACAAAGTTTTAGATTATTTTAATATCACCGAAGAAAACCCATTTTTAGGATGGCGTGGTATTAGAATTAGCTTAGACCACCCCGAGCTTTTTTTAGATCAACTCAAAGCGATGTTAAAAGCCAATATTGGCTTAGGTAATTTAAAAATAATGTTACCGATGATCAGTGGCACTGATGAAGTTGAAGAGTCACTGGCACTGTTTAATCAAGCTTATTATGAATTAAGCGAAGCATTTCCAGAGCAACTAATAGAAAAGCCAGATATTGGCATTATGCTTGAGGTACCTTCGAGTGTATTTATGCTACCAGAGTGGTCTAGAAAAGTTGATTTTTGCTCAGTCGGTAGTAACGACTTAACTCAATACTTATTAGCCGTAGACAGGGCAAATGCACGTGTAGCCGATTTGTTTAATCCTTATCACCCCGCGGTATTGCGCGTACTAAATAATATTGCCAATGAGTGTGAGCATTACGAACTACCTTTTAGTTTATGTGGGGAGCTTGGCGGCGACCCCGAAGGCGCAATATTACTGATTGCTATGGGGTATAGGCGCTTAAGCATGAATTTATCGTCACTAAATAAAGTGAAATGGGTGCTAAGACGCTTAAATGTAAGCGATATGGAACAATTACTAAGTGAATGTTTAGCACAGCCTAACGCTAAACAAGTACTACGGTTAACCCGTAATTTTATGATAGAGCATCAGCTAGGTAATTTATTTTATACACCTAAATGATAGAGCTGTAATTGTTTATATAATCAATTAAAATATACATATAATTAAATGTATTAGAGATAACTATGTATGAACTAGGACTTCTAGTTGCAAGTTGTGCGCTATTAGGTTGCGTTGTTGGTTTTTTAGCAGGGCTACTAGGTATAGGCGGTGGTTTAATTATTGTGCCAGTGCTAAGTAGTTTGCTGCTTAGTTTCGATGTAGCCGCTGCCGATCATGTGTTAGTTATTGCCATAGCAACATCTTTAGCTTCAATTTTATTTACTTCTACCTCTTCAGCATTAGCTCATCATAAAAATGATAATGTGCCTTGGAAAATTGCCCCCTGGGTTATGTCGGGTGTGGCCATTGGCGCATTGGTGAGTGGTTTTGCTGCCAGCTTTATCCCTGAGAAAATGTTAAGAACGGTGTTTGCGGTCAGTGTGGTTTTTATTGCAATGAGAATGGTACTTTCTGCTCGTAATAAAGTGGGCGCAGAACATCCTCTGCCCACAGGCCCTGTACTGGGTAGTATTAGTACGGTAATGGGTGCTTTGTCTGGGTTGATAGGTATTGGTGGTGGCGCATTACTTGTGCCTATGTTGCATTATTTTTCGGTTGATATTAAAAAGGCAATTGGTTGCGCTGCTGCATGTGGTATTGTAATTGCTTTTTTTGGTTCTATTGGTTACATCAGCGCTGGTTGGCAAGTAACTGACTTAGCGCATGGTTTTATGGGGTTTGTATATTTACCCGCTTTATTTGGGATTGTTGTTACCTCATGGTTTATAGCACCAATTGGAGCTAAGGCAACGCACTACTTACCTGTGAATATAATTAAGAAAGTTTTCGCGATGTTACTGGTTTTCATCGCTATTAAAATGGTTTTTAGCTAAAGGTTTATTTTTATGGCACTGGAGTTTCCTCAAATTGATCCAATAATATTTTCTGTTGGACCACTTAGCGTTCGTTGGTATGGGTTAATGTACTTAATTGGTTTTGCGTTTGCGATGTGGTTTGCTAATCGTCAAGCGAAAAAACCGGGTTCGGGTTGGACTAAAGACGAAGTCAGTGATTTACTCTTTTATGGCATGCTGGGCGTTATATTAGGTGGTCGTATTGGTTATGTTCTGTTTTATCAATTTAGCTATTTCATTGAAAACCCCTTATATTTATTTAGAATCGACCAAGGTGGCATGTCGTTTCATGGCGGCACACTTGGGGTGATCACTGCTGTTGCTATTTTTGCTTGGACACGTAAAAAATCCTTATTACAAGTTGGCGATTTTGTAGCACCTTTAGTGCCTGTTGGTTTACTTGCCGGGCGTATTGGTAACTTTATTAATGGCGAATTATGGGGTCGCACTACCGATGTACCATGGGCTATGGTATTCCCAACAGGAGGCCCGCTTGCACGTCACCCATCACAACTTTATGAAGCTTTTTTTGAAGGCTTTGTATTGTTTGTCATATTATTATGGTTTATTAAACGCCCACGCCCTGCAGGAAGTGTATCGGGTGTATTTTTATTAGGCTATGGCGTATTTAGATTTTGTATTGAGTATTTTCGCCAACCCGATGCGCAATTGGGGTTATTTGCCGACTTTATTTCAATGGGGCAAATTCTATCGTTACCTATGATAATTGGCGGGTTAGGCTTACTTATTTGGGCGTATAAACAACCACAATCGCAAACAGCGGCAAAAGTTTAAAAGAAGAAGTTAGATGAAACAATATTTAGAATTATGTCAGCGCATTGTTGACCAAGGACAGTGGGTTGAAAATAAACGCACTGGCACGCGTTGTTTAACGGTTATAAACGCTGATTTAGAATACGATGTGGCTAATAATCAGTTTCCTATGATCACGACTCGAAAGAGCTATTACAAAGCGGCGATTGCCGAATTGTTAGGTTATTTAAGAGGGTACGACAGTGCAGAACAGTTTCGTAATATAGGTTGTAAAACCTGGGATGCCAACGCCAATGAAAATAATGCGTGGCTCAATAATCCTAACCGCAAAGGTGAGGATGATATGGGGCGCGTTTATGGCGTTCAAGGACGTGGTTGGCAACGCCCTGATGGTTCAACACTGGATCAACTGGCAAAGGTCATTAATAATTTAAAAAATGGCATAGATGATCGCGGCGAAATTATTACATTTTACAACCCGGGTGAATTTGAACTTGGTTGCCTGCGTCCATGTATGCATACGCATACCTTTTCGTTATTGGGCGATACTCTTTATTTAACGTCTTACCAACGCAGCTGTGATGTTCCACTAGGGCTTAATTTCAATCAAATTCAATGCTTTGTATTACTTGCGTTAGTTGCCCAAATTACCGGCCATAAAGCGGGTAAGGCATATCATAAAATTACCAATGCTCATATTTATGAGAACCAGCTTGATTTAATGCGAGATGTGCAATTAAAGCGCGAGCCATTTGCTTCTCCCCAATTAAAAATCAACCCAGAGATTAAGTCGCTCGAAGACATTGAAACATGGGTAACACGTGATGACTTTGAGGTGGTTGGCTATCAATGCCATGAAGCGATTCAGTACCCATTTTCAGTTTAAAAATAAGGAGAGCATAATGAAAGCAGTGATCCCTGTAGCGGGCCTTGGAACGCGTATGTTACCGGCAACTAAAGCAATTCCAAAAGAAATGCTGCCAATTGTAGACCGTCCACTTATTCAATACGTTGTTAGCGAAGCCGTTGCCGCTGGCATTAAAGAGATAGTGTTAGTAACACATTCGAGCAAAAACTCAATCGAAAACCATTTTGATACTAGCTTTGAATTAGAGGCAACGTTAGAGAAGCGTGTAAAGCGGCAATTACTTGCCGAAATACAGTCTATTTGCCCTAAAGACGTGACAATTATTCATGTGCGTCAAGGTGAGGCAAAAGGTTTAGGGCATGCTATTAACTGTGCAGCCCCCATCGTAGGTAATGAACCTTTTGTGGTTATTTTACCCGACGTTATTATCGATGAAGTAGAAAGTGATTTAACGAAAGATAACTTAGCAGAGATGATCTCTCGTTTTGAGCAAAGTAAACACAGCCAAATTATGGTTGAACCAGTTCCTAAAGATGACGTAGATAAATTTGGTGTTGTTGATTTAGGTGATGTTGAGTTAAACCAAGGTGAAAGCTCACCCATTAAGAGCATGGTAGAAAAACCACCCGTTGACGAGGCACCTTCAAACCTTGCTGTGGTTGGTCGTTATGTGTTGAGCAAAAATATTTGGCCATTATTAGCTAAGACACCTCAAGGTGCAGGGGATGAGATTCAACTAACAGATGCAATTGCGATGCTTATGCAAGACGAAAAAGTAGACGCTTATGCTATTAAAGGCCGAAGCCATGACTGTGGCAGCAAAGTTGGTTATTTGAAGGCGACGATAGAGTTTGCTTTGCGCCGTGATGAATTTGCTGATGAGCTTAAAACCTTCATTAAAACATTAATCTAAATAAACTTATCATTATTTTAAGCGTCTATATGGCGCTTTTTTTGATTGTAAAATCACCTTTACATAATTTTAACTATAACTATTTTTGCAGTTATACAGACAGATATGGGTTTGTGTTGTAATATTTATGTTAACCCAAGTTGTTTTGTAGTTAACGTGCTTTATTAAGCCAATCGCAAATTGGCTCAATTTAGTGGTCTAAACTGTTGAAAGAGAAACAATCAATGTGTGAATACAGCATAAAGTATCACCGATATCTAGTTATAGCTTTACTTATGTTAATAGGGAGTGGCTGTACAATATCGCCTGATAAAACATCGTTAAATGAACAAGTTAAAGACTCGCCCGAATATGTAACCATTACCGCACTTGAGCTTGCACAGCTAAAGGATGCCGCCTTGCAATGGCAACAGGCGCGCTCTGGTATTGAGCGGCTATTAAAGCTAGAACGCGAGCTTACATATTTAGTTGATAATTTAGATATTATTAATAGTAAAGCAATTGCGCAATCAAATCAGGCTGTTAGCAATCGCTATGCACGCTCATCAATTAAGGCTAATACATCGCCAAACCTCAGGTATGGTAATAACTACGCAAGCACGTCAGATAAAGTTGAGCGCCCAAGGCAAAGATATAGTAATCGCTACGCAAAACCAACTAATAGGGACGCTCTACAAAATCAGCGATACAACAGTCGCTATGCAAGTGTGCCTAAAAAAATGATTACAGCCCCTCCAAAAAGCTACAGTAACCGCTCTGTTCGTTCGCCAGTGAAAGCTATTAATCCAAGGATGAATAAAAAGGTCGCTTCTAAAATATCGAAGGCAACAAAAGTGGCAATGGTTGATACTAATAAAAAGGTATTTGCTTTGCAGGTAGCGTCGCTTGATTCAGAAGAGAGTGTTGCTAAGCAGTGGAAGAAAATTAATAGAAAAGCGGCGCCTCTATTCAGAGATAAAATTACTACTAACGTGGAAAAAGCCAAGGTCAATAATAAAACCTATTACCGATTAAAGTTAGGTGAATACTATAACTTTAAGAGCGCCGAGGATGATTGTGAAGTGTTTAAATTTTATAAAGTTGATTGCTTTGTGAGTAATTATACGGATAAACCAATCAGATTATAAAATTGTAATTTTAATTTTTAATTAGCCTCCTCTAATATTAATATATATCAGAAGAGGCTAATGAAATTATACCTACACATAAGAGTGTCTGCTTTAGTATGCAACATAAAAACCCCTACAAAAACTTTTCATTGTTGTTAGTCTGTGTACTTTCCTTCACTTTAACAGCCTGCACTAGCACAGAAAATATTGATAAGTCTTCGCAGGTAGCATCTAAACAACAGCGATTAAACCTCTCAAGCGAGGAGTTAATGCAGTTAAAAGTGTCTTCACTACAGTGGAAAGCTGCTAAAGTTGGGGTTGACCGTTTGTTAGTAATTGAACAAGATTTAAAGTTATTGATACACCGATTAAAAGTTGCTGCAAAGCAGAATCCAAACCAAAGTAAAGTCAATAAGCTTCAACCAACCTCAAAAGCTGGTGAGATAACTTCAAGTTCAGCTTTAGAAAAATCAAAGTAATTATTAGTTTAAACCCATCCAAGAAATAATCGTATGACATGCTTTTTTGAATATTGTAACGTTTATAGGTAAAAATGATTTAGCCAAAGTTTAAATCAAATAAAGGCCAGTGCATCTTCGTTATTTCAGGGCGAATTTGTGGCGAATGTAGAAACTATTAACGTGAGTGGCATGACTTACTACCGTTTAAAGCTTGGGGCTTATCAAAATCAAGCGAATGCCGATTGCGATAAACTTAAACAGCGCCAAATCAACTGCATTGTGAGCCATTACACCCAACAGCCATTAAAATAAATATGCATCTGGGGTATTAGGCATAATAATTGCTTTGTAACTATTATGTTTTTAGAGGATGGCAACCATGCGCCTTTTGTTACCCTTACTATTATTAAATTTAGCGGGCTGTAGCTTAACACCCCAGCCAAAGCCAAGTATAAGCACTGATGCACCTAAAGCAGTCATGGCACCTTATACGCTCGACCAGTACGTAAATAGCTTGAGTGCCCAGCTTAGCCATATCAAAGAGCCTTTTAAAAGCACCGCATCAATTGCGGTCAGCAGCTTTTATTTAGCCAATGCTTTGGATTCACAAATTGCCCAAGGGCAGGGAGCAGGGCTTAGTCAGCAAGTTCAAGAAAGCTTAATAACCCAATTTACTCAGTTAGGGTACAACACAGTTGAATATCGGCTTGAAAACCAACTTAATTTATCAGCGAGCGCTGATTCAGTGTTAAGTCGCAGTACGAGTAATTTAAAGCAGCGTCAGATTATTGACTTTGTGATCACCGGTACTCTAACCCGTCAAGAACATGCTTATATTGTTAATGCTCGCATGGTAAATATGCAAACTAATCAGATTGTATCTGCCGCAAGTACTGAAATTCCCATCAATGTGATGTGGAGTAATGAAAAAATACAGCAGCGCGGTGACTATATTTACCGCAGTGAATATTAATTAGGAGCACACATGAAACGCCTACTATTAACTTTATGTTTGCCACTGGGCTTTGGTTGTTCACAAATGACAAACCATAGTGACACGCAAATTACCGACGATGCGCCTATGTTTTTTGAGCAACGCCCTGTAGCTGCACCAACAAATACAGATTCGCTCTATCAAAATAAAGCCGCAGTGATGAATAAAAACAAACAAGTAAATACGCCAACCCGTAAAAATATTAATCACTATGTGCGTGGCATCATGCAAGACATGGCTGAAAACTTACAGTACGTAAATACTAAAACGCCATTGGCGGTATCAAGTTTTGTTTTTTTAGACCGTGACTACAACAATGCTGATTTAGTAGGTAACCAAATCGCAGAGAGTTTTATGCACGAACTGCATAATTTTGGTGTGCCGGTCATTGATTTTAAAACCACCGATTATATGCGCGTAACACCGGGTGGCGATTTTGTTTTTAGCCGCGATTATTTAGAGCTAAACCAAGAACAAAACTTTAGTTACGTATTAGCGGGTACGCTAGTAAACCACCAAGGCGGCATATTAGTAAATGCACGAATTGTTGGCTTAGCGAGTAAAGCGGTTGTAGGCTCTGCACAGGGCTTTATTCCGCAATCGGTCATTGATGCGTTAAATAGCAGCAACAGTGCTGATGGCATCATGCTAAAACAAGCGAGTAAGTGAGGTTTACCATGGTTAACTTAGCTAAACGCTCAGCTTTAATTAGCATAAGTGCGTTATCAATATTTATTTCAGGTTGTAATTTAATGGGTGGGGCACCTAAAGCTGAGTCTGAGCAAACGGTCGTTAGTGATCTTGATTTTAATCAGATCATGGCGCAAATGCAGCGCAATGACGAGCAAGAACAATATGCTGATACAACGCAATTTAACCCAAACAAGCACCATAAAAGTTTAGTTAACTACGTAGAGCAAATGGCACTGGATTTAACCGACACCATGCAAGTAGCCCCGCAAGATGCAGCGATTGCGGTTACTTCGTTCGTTGATTTAGACGCAAGTTTAAATACAGCAAGCCAGTTAGGTAATCAGTTATCAGAAACCTTTATACATCAGCTGCAAAAATTTGGTTATAGCGCGGTTGATTTTAAAACAGCCAATTTAATTACCGTAAACAATCAAGGTGACTTTACATTCACGCGAGACACTCGAAAACTTGCAGGTACGAATATAGCCAGCCATGTTTTATCGGGTACTTTAATTTACCGTGCCGATGGGGTTGTTATTAATGCTCGCGTGATAAATATTGAAAATAAGCGCCTTGCCGCCAGCAGCCGAACATTTATACCGCTTTACGTATTAAGTAAAGAAGATATATATTTATCAAGCAATTAACTTAATTTGATGCTTGATATAAAAAACCAGATGCCGTTATAATTTCCAAACACTTAGTACTTAGCACCCAACGTGGCCTCTTAGTTAAATGGATATAACGGCCCCCTCCTAAGGGGCAGTTGCAGGTTCGATTCCTGCAGGGGCTACCAATTACTCGTTTCAATGTAATTCATCGCAATTCAAAAAAACCATCAATCGCCATTTTTAAAGGCTTCTAGGCTTTCACCTTGTTTCAATGGGTATCGCCACAGCTCATTTTTTTAGTTACACTGGATGTTACACCGAATCAATTTTGAGTTCTTGATGTAACATAAATGTGTAACCAGATGAAAATTAAAGAAAGAAAAGAAATTTTAGGTCTTTCTTATTTTTTAAGAGCTGGTTGCCCGTTCGACAGTGGAGCGTTAAATGCCTAAATTAGTTACCCCATTAAATGACACGCAAATCAAAAAAGCTAAACCAAAAGATAAAGAATATCTTATGGCAGATGGCAAGGGCCTTGCTCTTCGAGTTAAGCCCAACGGATCAAAAATGTGGTTATTCACTTACTCTAAACCTTACACCAAAAAAAGAGCTCAAATTAGTTTTGGTATGTACCCAGATGTAACCTTATCTGATGCTCGCACAAGCAGAGCTGAGGCTAGAGCTTTATTAGCGAAGGACATTGATCCCAAAGAGCATAAAGAGGCATTTGCAAACGATAAAGCTGCTGAAGCTAAAAATACATTTGAAGCAGTTGTTAGAGAGTGGATAGCCCTTAAAGAGCCAAAGGTAACTGCGAAGTATGCTTTTAATTTACGCAGAGGTTTTGAGCTTCACTTGTTTCCTGCTTTGGGTAAGGTACCAGTAAGCAAGTTATCGGCGCAGCTTACTATTGAAACTCTAAAACCATTAGCGGCTGCTAACAAGTTAGATATTCTAGGCCGCATATGTCGTCGGATTAATGAAGTCATGGAATTTGCTATCAACACTGGCCGAGTGCAATCTAATAACCTAAGCGGTATTAGTAAAGCGTTTGGTACAGCTACTCATAAAAGTATGGCATGTGTTAAACCAGAGGAACTGCCAAAGCTCATTAGTATTGTAAACAATGCCAATATCAAGCTAATGACTCGGTGCTTATTTGAATGGCAGTTACATACAATGGTCCGCCCTGGGGAAGCTGTCGGTACTGCGTGGCATGAAATCGACTTTGAAAATAAACAGTGGAATATACCTGATAAGCGAATGAAAAAGCGCAAAGCCCATTCAGTACCACTAACACCCCAGGCATTAGCTTTACTTGAATATTTAAAACCAATAAGCGGCCATCGAGAATTTGTTTTTCCAGCTGATAAAGATCCTCGTAAACACTTTAGCCGTGAAACATTAGGCGCAGCCTTCAGACGTATGGGTTTGAAGGGCAAGCAAACAGCTCACGGTTTAAGAGCACTAGCAAGTACCACGTTAAATGAACTAGGGTTTGACGCAGATGTAATTGAAGCGGCACTGGCCCATGTAGATAAAAACAAAGTTCGCGCTGCTTATAACCGAACTGATTACTTAGAGCGTCGTCGAAAAATGATGTGCTGGTGGTCTGAACATGTCGAAGAAGCGAGTAAGGGTAATTATTCTGTTACTGGTAATCAGCATTTAAAAGTGGTTTAGGGAGGTAATTTTGAAGCGAATAAAGTCAAAAAAGGAAATTTCTTGGTTCGATATTAACAATTATGATTACTTAATAGACTTAGATAAGGTTGCTTTATTAGAAGAAGTGTTGATGCGAACTATAATTTATCATCAAGCAGCTGAAGAGTGTATCGCTGAATCTGGTAACTCATATATATGGAGTGAGATATTAAATGGTCAACCAGATACACAAAAGTCATTTGATAATGAGCCTGTAGATTCAAAAGTATCTGAGCATTCAGAACCAAAACAACAACCGTTGAAAGTGCTTAGCTCGAATGAAGCTGTTTTCCCCATCCCTTGCGCTATGTTGGATTACTACCAATCAAGACTCAAAGAAGAGGAAAATAAGCAAAAATTGTTAGCTAAGGGTAACGAGCAAGAAATAATTAAATTTAGTTATTCAGACTTTGTTGGTGACTCTTCTGTTCTTTGTGATATTGGTTTAGAGAAGTATACAAATGATGAAATATTAATGGCACTCAAACATCACCTACCCTTATGGAGGAAAGATTTAGATATTTCTGAACCTAAGAAACGCTTCATTAAACCTGCTGAAATTAACAAAATTAGAGATTATAGAATAGTACCGTTCTTAGATCTGATGATTTGGGAAAGGGACATGGGCGTAACGATCACAAAAAGTGTTATTGCTGCCTGTGTTTTCCCCGATGGAGAAGTTGGTGAAGTAGATTTAGCAAGTAGTAACGGTAAGGTTAATAACTTGTTGAATTTGGTTTTGAAGGAAAATTTTTCAATACAAAAAATTACAGAAGATTTTGATTATTAATTTTATAGGGTATTTTGACAATCCTATTTCTTAGTTAAAAAAAATATTTTTAAATCACTCTCGTTCATTTTTTCTGAACCTCTAACATTCGCCTTGAACTAAAACGAAACAAGGCGAATCTCCATGAACAACAAAATATTACGTTTCCAAGAAGTAACAGAACTCACCGGTTTGAGTCGTTCTACTATTTGGCGCAAAGAGCGATTAGGTGTATTTCCAAAAAGAAAACAGCTAGGTTTAAACTCAGTTGGTTGGCTTGAAAGTGATATTCAACGCTGGGTCGAGAAACTACCATGTAGCAACATCTACAAAGGGGCGGCATAATGAGTGCTGTAAGCGGTAGTAACGCCTCAAGCCCTGCTCCTAAAAAGCCGCAGTCTAAAACAGAGCGAGCTAACTTATATATTCTTGCTCATCCTGAAGGCGCGACAGAATTAGATATTTTACGTAATGCTGGTTTATCAAGTGGCAGAAACTATTTTACAGATCTTGAGCGTGAGTATAATTTTACATTTGCACGCGAAAAGATACCAAATTCAGATGGTATCGGTGGTCATTTAAAATATAGTTTTAGTTCATTAGATATTGCTGAAATTATCATTACAGCTGTAAACAAAAGCCGTATTCATCGTAAATTAGTTAAGTTCACACCAGAGCAAACAGCTGAGCTTTTAAAACCAATAAAGCACCTCCTGGGAAGCTAGGAGTTTATATGGTTAAGCTTAATGACTTAATTAACCGTGGTGATGTAATTAGTATTACTAACGGTCAATTAAATATTACTCCAAAAAGTGGAAAGCCGGTTCCTAGTGACTGGCTCCTCATCTATCAAAACACTTTACTAAGCCAGCTAAGCTGTGTGATCGCACAGCCTATATACCAATTTAGACAGTTTAAAGTTGGACGGTATTTGAGTAAATACGATGGCCTAACAATGAGCTTTACTGATTTGAGTTTCCACGAAGATTACTACACAATTTTTAACGTATCATTGGACCGTAAAAAAAAGTCAGGGCGCTTAAGTGGAAAACTTTTTAATCCACCAGCGCAAGGGGCGTTACTCAAATTCTGGAGCTGCTCAAACTTACCAAAACCTAGAAGGCCAAGTGAGCTCTATAAAAAAATAAATATTATGAAAAACTACCTGTGGCAAGCTGAAATAAGAAAAGGTAATAAACTCGACTCCAAGACACTTTGCTTAGCAAACATAACATATCAGCAAATTATTAAGGCGGTTAATCGTGGCGTTTTAGCGACAGGCGAAGGGCAAAGCGGTGGCTCTAGTGCGGCACCTAGCCGTGGCAATATAGCGGGGCATGTTTTTGGGGTATCAAACAGTGGCAGCGAAAATGCTAATAGCCAAATATACCAAGGCTTAGAAAATGGTGGGGCTACGAGTATTAGTAACAACGGATATTGTGAATCACGGACATTAAATAATACGGAGTTTGATAGCCACGGTATAAGTAAACAAGGTAGTGCGGTAACAGGTAAAGCTATAGCCCCTTCTATAGAGCAAGAAGAGGGAATATATTTAAAACGAAAACCACAAGAGCAAACTGTAGCCGAGTGGCTAGATGATTACAATAATGCTTAGCAGTTGTAGTAAACTTTAATATTGCAAAAAATATCACCCGTTTACCTGTTCAAAAAAACGCTTTTTATAAACGGAACAACGCGGAACAAATGGCGGAACAATTATATTTTTAAGTACATGATAGAATACTACTTTGTTGTTTTATCGGAACATAAAAAGTGGTAAATAAACGATTTGTCCTCTTCTTTATTTTGTATAGAAGTTACAATTTTATTTTTTAATATCTCATCATTTAGTTTACCTTTTATCTTTGCTTATTCACCCTATTTTATATAGCATCAATAAACAGCATGAAACACGTTGAATCAACGAGTTGTGCGAACTCATAGCGCAGTATTTAGGGATGGTTTAGATTATGGATAAAAGAAAGCTCAGCGAAACTGATATAATCAGTAAGTTTATTCTACCCGCAGTTAAAACCGCAGGCTGGGACGACATAACCCAAATACGCCAAGAGGTTAAACTACGTGACGGTAAAGTAATCGTTCGTGGGCAACTTGGTGTACGTAAAACGGTTAAATCGGCTGATATAGTGCTTTACCATAAACCCAGTATGCCGCTTGCTGTAATTGAAGCTAAAGCGAATAAGCATGAAGTAGGCAAAGGCCTTCAACAAGGCTTAGACTATGCCAGGCTACTCGATGTGCCGTTTATATTTGCCTCTAATGGTGATGGCTTTATTTTCCATGATAAAACTAAGCTAGGCACGCCAGATGCGCATAACCTCGAATCCGAAATACGCTTAGAAGACTTCCCATCACCGCAAGAGCTTTGGGCTAAATATTGTGCCTACAAAGGCTATACAGAATCGCAACTTCCTATAATTAACCAAGCCTATTATGATGATGGTAGTGGCAAACACCCTCGTTACTATCAGCTCCAAGCAATTAATAAAACAGTAGAGGCTATATCGTCAGGCAAAGACCGCGTTCTCCTTGTTATGGCAACAGGAACCGGTAAAACCTATACCGCGTTTCAAATCATTTGGCGCTTATGGAAGTCACGCGCTAAAAAACGCATCTTATTTTTAGCCGACCGCAACATATTGGTCGATCAAACCCGAATTAATGATTTTCAGCCGTTTGGTACGTCAATGACCAAAATTACCGGCAGAACAATCGACCCCGCTTACGAAATACATCTAGCACTATACCAAGCACTAACAGGGCCAGAAGAATCTCAAAAAGCCTTTAAGCAAGTAGACCCTGATTTTTTCGACCTTATTATTATTGACGAGTGCCACCGTGGTAGCGCAAGTGAAGATAGCGCATGGCGCGAAATACTCACCTACTTTAAAGGTGCTGCTCAAGTTGGCTTAACCGCTACACCAAAAGAAACAGATGAAGTATCAAACACTGATTACTTTGGTGACCCTGCTTATACCTATTCCCTAAAAGAAGGCATAGAAGACGGCTTTTTAGCACCATACAAAGTGGTACGTGTCGATCTCGACGTAGATCTACAAGGCTGGCGGCCAACAAAAGGCCAGGTTGATAACAACGGTGAAGTAATACAAGACCGCATATACAACCAAAAAGACTTTGATCGCACAATGGTGATTGACGAGCGCACACAACTAGTAGCTGAAACCATTACCAACTATTTAAAACGTACAGACCCTATGGCTAAAACCATTGTGTTTTGTAACGACATAGATCACGCCGAGCGTATGCGCCGTGCCCTTGCCAATTTAAACCCTGAGCAAATGGCAAAAAACGATAAATATGTGATGAAGATCACCGGCGATGACGAACTAGGTAAAGGCCAGCTCGACAACTTTATAAACCCTAAACGCCCATACCCAGTTATTGCTACCACTTCAGAGCTTATGACCACAGGGGTAGATGCTAAAACCTGTAAGCTAGTAGTACTTGATCAAAACATTCAATCAATGACCAAGTTTAAACAAATCATTGGCCGTGGTACCCGTATTGACGATCGCTACGGTAAGCTTTGGTTTACGATACTCGACTTTAAAAAAGCTACCGAATTATTTGCCGATGAACGCTTTGATGGCACACCAGAAAAAGTAATTAAAGTAACACCCACCGACATTGAAGACGAAGACGTTGATCTGGAATCACAAGATGATACAACCAGCGCAGAGACACCAGACAACGTATTTGGCGACCAAATCACTGACGATACAACCGATGCCAACAACGACACCATAAATGACCCCAAAGGCGATGGCAGCCTTGATGGCGAATGGGACGACGAATCTAACAAAATGGTTAAGTACCGCGTATCTGGTGTTACCGTTAATAAAGTGGCAGAGCGAGTACAGTATTACGATACCGACGGCAAACTGGTTACCGAGTCATTTATAGATTACACCCGTAAAACCATGAGCAAGCAATACAGCTCACTCGACGACTTTGTAAAACGCTGGAACGAATCAGATCGCAAGCAAGCGGTAATAGATGAACTTGCCGAAGAAGGCATTATTTGGTCAGCGCTTGAGGAAGAAGTAGGCAAAGACATGGACCCATTTGATATGATTTGCCATGTAGTTTACGACCAACCACCCCTTACCCGTAAAGAGCGCGCAGATAACGTACAAAAGCGTAACTATTTCACTAAATATTCGGGTACCGCACACACCGTACTCGAGAACCTTCTGTTAAAATACGCAGATGTAGGCGTGCAAGAAATCGAATCTATGCAAGCGCTTAAAGTAGCGCCGTTTAACGAAATTGGCAGTCTAAGTGAAATAGTAAAAAAAGGCTTTGGTGGCAAACCACAATATGAGCAAGCCCTTAAAGAGCTCGAGGCCGAAATTTACCAAATGCCAGCGCCTAAAACAGCCTAAATTTATCTTTGCTGTCGCTATGTATTAGCGTCAGCAAATATTAAACCATTTAAAATAAACAGCTTTTATACTCGCTTTTAGCCGCTGTTTAAAAAATAATCAAACAAGAGAATGCTATGTCTATCAGTTCAGCTATTAAGTCTATTCAAGATATTATGCGTAAAGACGCCGGTGTCGATGGCGACGCACAACGCCTTGGTCAAATGTCGTGGTTACTATTTTTAAAAGTATTTGACGCGCAAGAAGAAGAACTAGAGCTTGAACTAGACGACTATCGCGAGCCAATCCCCGAGCAGTATTTATGGCGCAATTGGGCGGCCGATAACGAAGGTATAACGGGCGATGAGCTTTTAGAGTTTGTAAACGATAAGCTTTTTATTGAACTTAAAAACCTAACCGCACCCATAGACAAAAACCCTCGGGGTTATGTAGTAAAAGAGGCATTTAGTGATGCCTTTAATTACATGAAAAACGGCACACTACTGCGCCAGGTTATTAATAAGCTAAACGAAATAGACTTTACCGACTCAAAAGAGCGCCACTTATTTGGCGACCTGTACGAGCAAATACTAAAAGATTTACAAAGCGCAGGCAACGCGGGCGAATTTTACACCCCGCGCGCCATCACTAAATTTATAGTGGCAGTCACCGACCCAAAACTAGGCGAGTCAATTATGGATCCTGCTTGTGGTACCGGTGGCTTTTTAGCGTGTGCGTTCGACCATGTAAAAGCAAACTATGTAAAATCGGGCGACGACCACCAAATACTTCAAAAGCAAATACACGGTGTAGAGAAAAAGCAATTGCCGCACTTACTGTGTACTACTAATATGATGCTTCACGGCATTGAGGTGCCGGTACAAGTTAAACACGGTAATACCCTAAATAAGCCGCTTTCAAGCTGGGATGACCAAGTAGATGTCATCATCACCAACCCCCCGTTTGGTGGCACTGAAGAAGACGGCATAGAAAAAAACTTCCCAAGCGATATGCAAACTCGCGAAACAGCCGACTTGTTCTTACAGCTCATTATAGAAGTACTTAATACCAAAGGCCGCGCCGCAGTCGTATTGCCAGACGGCACCTTGTTTGGTGAAGGCGTAAAAACCAAAATTAAAAAGCTATTGGTAGAGGAATGTAACTTACATACCATAATACGCTTACCCAATGGCGTGTTTAACCCGTACACCAGTATTAAAACTAATATTCTGTTTTTTACCAAAGGCACGCCAACAAAAGACGTGTGGTTTTACGAACATCCATATCCAGCTGGTGTAAAAAATTACAACAAAACCAAACCAATGAAGTTTGAAGAATTCAAAACGGAGCTCGAATGGTGGGGCAATGAGGCAGACGGTTTTGCAAGCCGTACTGAAACCGAGCAAGCATGGAAAGTATCAATCGACGATATTATTGCTCGTAACTACAACCTCGACATTAAAAACCCGCATGTAGGCGAGGTAATAAGTCACGACCCAGAAGAGTTACTAGCCGACTATTCAAAGCAGCAAGCAGATATACAAGCACTGCGTGACCAGCTTAAAGGTATATTGTCAGCAGCCCTTTCAAAAGATACTGAGGGCAAGTAATGGCTGAGTTAAAAACACCTAACACAAACGCCGAGCAATTAATAACAGATCACCTTGATATTTGGACCAGCGCCATCGAGCAAAAATCGTCATCAGGGCGCGGCTCATCTAAAAAGTTTTCACTTCATGGCATAAAAAAACTCCGTGAGCTTATTTTAGAGCTCGCAGTGCGTGGCAAATTAGTGTCACAAGATCCAACCGACGAACCCGCCTCAGTATTGCTTGAGCGAATAGCCGCTGAAAAGGCGCAATTGGTAAAAGATAAAAAAATTAAAAAACCTAAAGCACTACCGGAAATTACTGAGGACGAAAAGCCATTTGAATTGCCAAAAGGATGGCTTGTTGAACGACTGGTAAACTTATCTTATTTAATAACTAAAGGTACCACACCTACATCTTTAGGGTTTGAATTTAAAGAATCTGGTGTGAATTTCATTAAAATTGAAAATGTCTCAAGGGATCGCATCAACCTACCTAGTATTAGTCAATTTATATCAAAAGAGACAAATGAGGCACTAAAGCGTTCTAGTTTAGAGGCAGGAGATTTACTTTTTTCTATAGCAGGAACTATTGGTAAAACTTGTATTGTAGTACAGGACGATTTACCAGCTAATACAAATCAAGCATTAGCAATTATTCGAGGGACAAAATTAGTATTCAGTGCTAAATTTTTATTAATTCAATTAAATTCTTTTGTCGCTGGTAAAACTAGAGAAAGAGCTCGTGGAGGAGCTATGCCAAATGTTTCTCTAGGTGATCTAAATGAGTTGATAGCAATAGTTCCTCCCTTTAAAGAACAACAACGTATCGTTGCTAAAGTCGATCAGTTAATGGGCTTGTGTGATGCGCTCGAAGCGCAAACTGAAAACAGTATTACGGCACATCAAACATTAGTTGAAGTGCTGTTAGCGGCATTGCTGAAAGCACCAGAGAAAACCGCAACACCCGAACAAGCCACAGCACAGTTCCAACAAAACTGGCAACGTTTAAGCGAGCACTTCGACACGCTATTTACCACCACCGCCAGCATCGACACGCTAAAACAAACCATTTTACAACTAGCAGTAATGGGTAAACTCGTCCCACAAAACCCAGATGATGAATCCGCCGCCAAACTCCTAGAGCGTATAGCAGCAGAAAAAGCCCAACTGATTAAAGACAAAAAAATCAAAAAGCAAAAACCATTACCAGAAATCACCGACGAAGAAAAACCATTTGAGTTACCAAATGGATGGGAGTGGTGTAGGCTTCCTGATTTAGGTGAGTTAGCTAGAGGAAAGTCAAAGCACCGTCCGCGTAATGATCCAAATTTATATAAAAACGGGACTATCCCTTTAGTTCAAACTGGTGATGTAGCTCGCTCAGTTGAAGTTATTGAAACCTACACAGCTATGTATAACGAAGTAGGCTTAGCACAAAGTCAGCTTTGGCCGAAAGGTACATTGTGTATCACCATAGCAGCAAATATTGCTGATACTGGAATTCTTGGGTTTGATGCTTGTTTTCCTGATAGCGTAGTGGGTTACACATGTTTTGAGGACCAAATTCCAACGAAGTATTTCGATTATTTTATTCGAACAGCAAAGGCTAATTTAGAGAAATTTGCCCCTTCAACCGCCCAAAAGAATATAAATTTAGAGATACTTAGCCAAGTTTTGGTTCCTTGTCCTCCACTCGAAGAATTTGAAAGGGTAGTTAATAAAGTCGATGAGCTATTAACGTTATGCGACCAACTCAAAGCCCGTATAACCGACGCACAAACCACTAAACTCCACCTAACCGACGCTATAGTCGAACAGGCGCTGTAAGTAGGGGATATTATGAGCCAAACATATAACGTTTATTGCGACGAGTCTTGTCATTTAGAAAATGACAAGCAAAAAGCGATGGTGCTGGGCGCAGTATGGTGTGCTAAAGATAAGCGACGAGAGGTTGCTGAGCGCATCCGTGAGATTAAACAAAAACATGGTTTATCTAAACAATTTGAGATTAAATGGACTAAGGTCAGCCCCAGCAAACTCGCTTTCTATTTAGATGTGATAGATTATTTTTTTGATGACGATGATCTACATTTTAGAGGCGTAGTTGCGCCAGATAAAAATATTTTAGAACACGGCAAGTTTGGTCAAAGCCATGATGATTGGTATTACAAAATGTACTTTGTGATGTTAAAAGCTATTTTTAAACCGCAATCAAAATACCGTGTTTATATTGATATTAAAGACACGCTTGGCGCTGAAAAAATAAGTACGTTACATGATGTGCTTTGTAATAACGCTTATGACTATTCACGCAAAATGGTAGAGCGTATTCAACAAGTTCATTCAGACGAAGCAGAGCAGTTACAGTTAGCAGATTTATTAATTGGCGCTTTGTCTTATCTTCATCGGGGCTTAAGCGAAAGCACCGCTAAAAATGCGATTATTGAGCGTATTCGAAAACGTAGCGGATATGCGCTGTTAAAAAACACCTTACAAATGGAAACCAAGTTTAACTTATTGATTTGGGAGCCAAGAGCATGACAGCTAATACACTCCCAGAGTGGTTGCCAGATCTCATTTTATTACAAGATTTTAACGGTGACTGGAATGCCTTTTTTGATTTTATATATGATTGCTTTGAAAAAGACTTTGTTTTGACTAAACCAATTTATAGAGGTAAGCGATTAGGGTTAAAAAGGCACCCTGAGTATGATGGCAAATCAGCAACGTTTTGGCATATGATGAGCGAAGGCAGTAATGAAGCAGAAAGAACACCAGATATGCGTCGCTGTGAGCGAATATGCTGGCCTAAACCAATTATTGACAATAGTACCGACCCTTTACTCAAAGTATGGTCAGAAAAGCGCGGTAGTAGCCAGCGTATACATATTTGGTTTGAGCCAGAAGGTTATTTAGTAGTGCTAGATGACAGAAAAGATTTTATTTTACCCTGGACTGCTTTTTATATTGAATATGAACACCAACGTAAAAAGTACAATAAGCGTTGGGAAAGGAATAAAAGCTGAACTGAGAGAGGGGAAAAGCTAGTCTCGCCTTCCGAAGAAGGCGGAACCGTAACTCCTTCTACACTTATACGTAAACGTTGGTAGATGAGATAGGAAGATCATACGGTCGGATCAGGTATTAATCAAGGTTAATTAAAAAATAATTAGTAAAATACTGCTAATTATTTTGATAGGTTCGGTCAAGACAGCGTTATATAAAGCAAGATGTGTAACTTATCTTAGAGGAATGTGCGATTTATATTTTTCATATAGGTAATCAATATCAGAAAACTGCTGCTCATTTTCATCTAAATTTGTTTTTAATTCACCAAGCAGCGCGAAGTAGTCTTGGCTGCTCCAAGCTTCATACTCATACATTACAGGTTTCCCTTCACTTTCTGAAAACTTAGAACTTAATGATTTAAACGTAGCATGTTGATGTTTGATTAAAGAATTTAAATTGGCAGACGGCTTATTAGCTATTTTATAATTATATAATCGCATGATTTTTGATCTTAGAATGACTTCATCGACGAAGTCTTTAATATCAATAGAAGTAGTACCAAATATCATATCATTGCCATTTAGCTTATAAGGGGCTTTATACAAATCTCCGTTGTAATTACATATAGAGCACCTCACTTGGAAATAGAGTTTTTTTAATAGTTCTTCACGCGGATATTCATTATTTTCACTAAATTTAGTAATTAAAGTATGAAGAACTGACACGCATCGAGTAATAGCTAAACTTATACAAAACTTGTTCGCACCAAAGTGAATTTCCCAGCCTCGACTACCTCGCTCTATATTTCTCGAATGCCTAGGTGCTCTAACCCAACCACTTTTAGGGTGATCCCACCAAACAGAATTTTGAATAAAATGTTGGGCTGTTGTTAATGAAACAGAGGCATTATTAGACAGTGTATCTAAACGGTACCTACATACATCTAATTGTTTTTCAAAAGATAATTTATTGTCATATATATTCATTGCTTTCCTTAGCTTTATTAATCGTAGTGTGTTGTAGGCAAAAGTCCGGTGAACTCTACACTATCAATAACAAAAAAACTGAAATTTGACTATATGTATTTAGTGTTTAATGTAGTTAAGATATATGTTTTTAAGAGTTATTTAAAATGGTGACACACCTTACGTAATGAATATTAAAGGTAGGTAAAGCTTTTTAGTTACACTATAAGTTACACTGCCTGATTTTTGTTTTTATTATATCCTTATTAATCAATTTCATATGATCTTAGTTCGGTGGTTGCAGGGGCTACCAATAAAATCAATGAGTTATGTCTTTTCTTTGTTTCTATATGAAATCTATGTAGTATATTTGTAGCAATGCCAGCTTTGTGCCATTTGCGGAAAAAAGTGAATTTGAAAGCCTGTTGGGTGGCGCCTTCGGCTTAACCAACCTACATTTTGACGTAGGTCGGATAAGTGGCGGAGCTACGCCATCCGACAAAAATGATGAATTAATCAGAAACAACTCAACTTACCACGTTAGCGATATAAATAACTGCTTTACACTGTAAGTTAAACCACTCTATACCGACTATCGGCTGAGTGCCATGAGCAGACAGTGGTAACGCCTTGCTCACCGGAAAATTAGGAGCGCAGCGAGTAATTTTTCCGAGTGCAGCAACTTGTTATATGCTTTCATCCTCATACTCCATTAGTTCTACTGGAGCACCGTTCTCTTCGATAAATGCTACAATCAGCCCTTTACTTGGTGAATTAGGCTCAATAATTACATTTTTACCTTTTATTGCCTTTCTTAGGTCATCTACAACAAAAGCAACATGCGGCACTGTTTTAACAAGATCTGGATATGGTGCACCTTCCCAGTACCGTTGCCATTGAATTCCGTAAGGATTATTTTCATGATCCGATACCGTCATCTTTAAATGAGGAAGATCAATTTCACCTTCGAACCTATCTTTGGTTGGTATGCCTAAATGATTAAATTTCATTTGTTTCCTTTGGACATA